>JBHIXQ010000046.1:0-10541 GCA_041984705.1 Leptonemataceae bacterium
CTCAATAATCAGTACGAATACGCCGCAACATGGGCGGAGATTCACAACGCAAGTTGAAGCCCAGGACACGAAATCACCGCCCTGTGAAATCTACCGAAGAGGGTGCGGAGGGTCCGAAGAATCCACTTGAGGCAGCGCTGGAAATCGATGGCGGATTCAGACGAGAGGTTCAGGTGGACCTGGAGCCCGGACGATTGTACGGACATGGGCTGGATATTCGCAGTGTGGTTCGAGGGATTCAAGGCCAGAATATCTCCAGACCTCTGGGCCGGGTAGAATCCGGCAGGTTCGAAAAGACGGTGCGGATGCAATCTAAAGCAGAAAGCATCGCAGGAATTCGTAGAATCCCCATCGCAAGAAAGAAAAAAGGAACCGTCTATCTTTCCGATGTAGCCAGTGTTCAGAAGGGATTCGCCGAGCGATCCGGACAGACACTGGTAAACGGCAATCCAGCGGTGATCATCGGCCTGCGAAAGGAGCCTTCCGCGAATACGCTGACCACTGCGGCCAATATTCTGGAGTCTATTCACAGAGTTAACAGGAAGTATAAAGATTCCGTGCATCTAACGGTCCTGGAAAACAGAGCAAAATCGGTACATCAAGCGATAGAATCGATTCAGATGGCCGCGATTCCCGGCGCCCTTCTGGCTTTCCTTGTCCTAATCCTGTTTCTGCGAAATATTCAGTCTGCACTCCTGGTAGCACTTACTGTTCCTGTATCGCTCCTCATTTCCATGGGCTTTCTGGACATCCTGGGAGTCTCCCTGAACATTATGAGTCTTTCGGGAATAATCCTGGGAATAGGCATGCTAATGGATGGTTCCATCTTGGTTACAGAATCCATTCGATCCATCTTTGAGCAGCATAGCTCGCATTATGGAAACGGGGTTGGCATGGAGCATTCTGCCGGAAATGCAATGACCCATGACGAATCGTCCGCTCTCCTGGAGACTGTAGTGATTGGCACAAGGAGGGTCCTGGGAACCCTGATCGCATCTACAGGAACTACGATCATTGTATTTCTACCCATTATCTTTGTGAGTGGAATTGCAGCTGCCCTGTTTCAAGATCTCGCTCTGGCAGTGATAGTCTCCCTCCTTGCTGGACTATATTGCTCGTGCCTTCTGATACCAGTATTAACTATCCTGACTGCCTCCACAAATCGCCCGCCGTTGAACGGAAATGGATTCCCATCGTTCCTGGCAAAGCTCCAGTCCCTTTACCGAATATCCATGAATCGAATTCTGCTTCGACCGGTACTCACAGTAACCCTCGCCAGCGGATGCGTTGCTCTCGGACTCTGGGTCATCGCAGAGCTACCCAGGTCCGTTATGCCCCGGAAATCACCGGATACAATTGTCGCTCGTCTGAGTTTATCACCAGGAACACCTCATACAGTCACTGCAAGTCAGGCTGCACAGATCCAGAGTTCCATTCAGAACTACTTTTCCATTCAGGATACAATCATCCATGCAGGCCACGAAAATGACGATCCATCGGAGGTGGTAAATGGAAGAGCGCCTGAAAGTCAGGCAAGCATTCTAATATTTCCAGATGCGGATTGCAGTGGGAAAGAGGTAATAAAGGCCCTTCGCAACATTTTATCCGCTGGATCAACCGCCAGGCTGGATGTAAGGGCAAGAGCGGGACCCATCCAGAGCATCATCCAGGAAGTGAAAGGAGATTTTGAGTTAAGTATCCGGAAAGGATCAGGGCTTAATCCAGATCAACTTCTGAGAAACATTGCCAGAGATTTGCGCTCTCGAAAATGGATTTCGGTAGGGAACCGTCACCGCCAACCGCAGCCGGTGATGAATCTGGAACTGCGACGCAATCGAGCATCCAGTGCAGGACTTTCCCCGTTGATGGCCGCCCGTCATATTCGTAGTTCTTTGCACGGCACCATTGCTTCCACAATTGACATCAAAGACAGCAGCGTCGATATCAGAGTTCGTCTGAAAGAATCATTTCAGAATCCCCGAAAGCTTAAAAAAATCCGCATCAATGCAGATCAACAGAGACAGGTATCCTTACAGGGACTCCTGAATTTCAATTCTACCTTTGAGAAGCCACCCCGAATACGAAGAGACCAGAAACCTGTGCATACGCTGAGCTTTCGCCTGGGTCCAGAACATCCAGACCAGTTAAAAAAGATACGATCCACTGTCCGGCAACAAATCAAACAAATGGGTATCCATTCGCGAATAAAGATGGATTCCACATTCGAAATCCACCCGGCCAATAAAAAAGCAATGAATTCTTTAAAGAATCTGGCTTTTGCCTTTGGTTTTTCCTTTATACTGGTTTTTCAGCTGCTTGCGGCCCAGTTTGAATCGCCGCTACATGCTCTGGGACTGATTCTTTCAGTGCCAGCTATGCTTCCTGCCGCAGGGATTGCGCTGGGACTTTCCGGACAGGGGTTGAACATCGGATCGGGCATTGGAATCATAATGCTCACAGGCATTGTCATTAACTCTTCCATTGCTCTATTCGAGGAGATGGAATTTCGCAAAAAGAATCAAGCTATCGCAAAACCCATCCCTGACGAGTATTTGCGAAACCTCATCATAGAGTCAGGAGTTCGCAGAATCAGGCCCATCCTGTTAACAGCTCTCACAACCATCGGAGGAATCCTCCCTCTGGCCCTGGGCAGCGGAAGCGAAAACCAGAAACCAATGGCTATTGTGATCGTTGCAGGACTGGCTCTGGGCACTCTTGCCTGTCTCACTACATTTCCCTGTTTCTATTACCTGATTGAGAGGCACAGGAAGTGATTGATGAGCGTCCAGAAACAACTCAAGCATTCCTTTTTCGCAGCGTTCTAAGACGGCCAGTAACCAGCGCTGTGCTTGCAGCATTGATCCTTCAGCTGGGCCTGGTTTCGCTTCACCAATTGCCTCTGTCCTTCTATCCCCCATCCTCGGCCACATCAGTAACAGTTGTCACCAGGTATCCCGGTGCCGATCCAGAAACACTGGAAAAGGAAATTACCCGACCTCTTGAGCGATCTCTGAGTGATTTACGCGGACTTGAGCACATGGTTTCGGAGATCCATAAAGGCACATCCAGAATTCATCTGATTTTCGCTCCCGGAGATTCACTGAGTGCAAGGATAAACCAGGCCAGCGAAAAGATTCTATCCGTTGCCCGGAGTTTCCCGGCCCAGGTCAATCGGCCATACATTATTGAATATAACTCCAGACAGGGGCCTGTCTTTGCCTTCTCTCTGAAAAGCACAGAAAAATCCCGTGCATGGACTTATAGATACGCCAGACACAATCTGAAGTCCAGGTTTCAAGAGATCCCTGGAGTTTCGGAAGTTTCGGTTGTGGGAGGCAGTAGGCCGGAAGTCCAGATAATCTGCCTTCCTCGAAAAATGTCTCCTGCAGGTAAGAGGTTGGATAGAATCCATCGCACCGTTTCCCGGGACAATACTGTGAGGAAAACAGGAACAATGTCTGTCCGCAATTCTAAGCGCCAGATAGCTTCCAGCCGACTGGATGCAAGTATAGATTCTGTGAGAGAACTGGCCACTCTACCACTTTCCGACGGACGGCTGCTCCAATGGTGCAAAGTCCAGAAAGGCACCCGACCAGAAACACGGATTTCCCGAACGAATGGTTCAAGACAGATTAACATTTTCCTTAATAAATCGGATTCCGGAAGCATGCTGTCTGTTACGAATCAGGCCCGATCGCTCTTAAGAGACCTTGACCTGCCATTTGATATGGTATACGAACCGATCCTGGACAGGGGCGTCCGCATCAAGAACACGCTGGCTTCTTTGATGACATCCTCTTTAACAGGTATGTGTATCGCATCCACTGTCCTGCTAATCTTCCTGCGAAAGATTCAAATTGCGTTCTTTACCGCTTTGAGCATTCCATTCTCTTTGATTGGTGCAGCCTTCTTTTTACAAGTGTGCGAAATAGAATTGCACACAATGACCCTTTCCGCCTTCGCTCTGAGCGGAGGACTCCTGATCGATAATGCAATAGTTGTTTCAGATAGGCTGGCTCGACTGGAACCCTGGAAGTCTCAATCCAATAGAGTCATTCTGGAAACCATTTTAGGGCAGTCGGCCCGCGAACTTTTGGGCGGAACCGCCACCACGCTCATTGCATTTTTGCCTGTGTATTTGATTCCTGCCATAAGTAGATCCAGGTATGTAGATTTTGCCGCTGCAATTTCTTTCTGTCTGCTTCTGGGATATTGCTATTCTCTGGTGGTATTACCCAATGCCATTCTTCACTGGAAATGGCATCCGGAAAAACCGGGCCCTCCAGCAGCTCTGTTAATCCGATCAAATCTCTTCAGGCTGATCACTCGGGGACGTAACCTTTTTTCCAGTTCCGTTTTCCCCTATTTGGCGAAACTACAGAGTGCATACCATAGAGCTTCAAACACTCTAAGCTCCAGGCAGCTCTTTAGAACGGTGATTTTATTATCACGCAGGAGTAAGCTGCTGATCTGGATTTGCGCTGGATCCTGTGCTGTTCTGGCCGGTGCCCTGATCTTCGCCCCCAGATCCATGGCCGAGGTAGATAAGCGAACCACCATTCAGGCACGGGTAAGCCTTCCCACAGGAATCCATCTGAAAGAATCAGAAAGATTATTCCAGATGCTGGAGTCCCGGGCCTCGCAGAGCCCCGGCATCCAGAGGGTGGACAGTCGGATCAAGAAGAACCGAGGGACGCTTTTCCTTCGGCCGGTCCCGGGGAAACATTCCAGAAAAGCGATAAGCAGAATAAAGGAGAACTTGAAGCGGTCTTTTCAGAAAGTTCCGGATGCCTTTGTCCATTTCCAGGAGAATTCACGGAATAACTTTGCCCTTCGCTTCTCCATCCTGGGACCTGAATTCGCCAGACTTCGAGAAATAGGCAGTGGGTTGGCTCGTAGACTGCAAAGCCTATCTGAGGTCCAGGAGGTGGTGTTTCACTATAGAGAGGAAGGTAAGTATCTGGACTTCCATCCAGATACCTCTATCTACGAAAGAGGCGGCCCTTCACCTGCCCTTATCGCAGACAGGCTACAAACCTATCTGACAGGGAAGGTCATCTCCAAGATGTATAATGGGCAGGAAATGGATGTTCGCCTGAAAGGAGACTGGAAGGCTTCCAGAGGCATCTCCGCTCTTCGCAAGATTCCCATCAACCGGAGCTCAAAATCAGTGGAGCTTAAAGACCTGGGTCGTTTTAGCGTCAGCAGTGCAGAATCAGAAATCTGGCGCATCAATAAGAGAAGATCCCTGGCCCTCTCCGCAGAAATGCAAGAACCGGTTCCAGAGTCTGCAATCCGTGAAATACAGAATTACTTCAACGAAGAGGTGAGCGATTCCGAATATTCTTATCTTCTGGACAGAAATTACAGAGAGCGAAAGCGAAGTTTCCGCAGGTTGATTCTGGCTGTTCTGGTAGCTCTATTGCTAATCTATTTCCTTCTGGGCGCACTGATGGAAAGCTTTCTTCAACCAGCACTGATATTCATAACCTTGCCTCTACCCCTACTGCTGGCTCTGAGTGCGCAACTTATCTTTCAGGGAAACCTTTCGCATGTTTCGTTGTTCGCATTAATGATGCTGGCAGGACTCATCGCAAATGGTGGGATTATTATGGTATTTTCAATGGTCCGGGCTTTGCACGGCCAGAAGCGAAGGCTGGCACCATTTGTTTCCCTTCGGATTCTTCGCTCAGCTCGCGATAGAATCAGACCTGTAATGATTACCTCCCTTACAACGATCCTGGGGATGCTGCCACTTCTATTCTCCTCTCACTCCGGTTTTTCCTGGCAAGCGGTGTCTCTGGTTACGATTTCCGGCACTCTCGCTGCTATTCCCGTGGTCCTAATTCTTATTCCCTCTCTTTGCTTTAGCCTTTTGCTTGGCAAGTCTGCCTTCAGGACCGGGGCCCACAGCCGCCTCGAAGATATCTCCAGGCAGAGCATCCAGACTGGTATGCGACTCATAAAATCCATACATCAAAGGCGATAACATCGATCAGAAATATTTAATCTAGAGAAAGCGCCAATTAAGACTGAAAAGCCAATCTCGATACGAACCAAAGGAGGAAAGCCAGAATGAAGATGAAGAATAATGCAGGATCCCGACGATTCCATTCCCACCAGGATTTTGAGACTGTAACCAGTTCGGAAGAGTCAGGCGGCAACCCGGAGAACTTCTATGCAGAGTCCACAGGGCCCAGGAGCAACAGCCGATGGGAAGAATTTCGAGTCTGGATGCACTCTGCCAGGGGATGGATCTATGCTCTGCTACTCATCGGTATCCTGGGACCCTACTCCATCCGATTGCTGCCATCCCGGAATTATCCGGACGAAATGCTGAATCGGTATTTTTCAAATGCCAGGACCGCTGATGAAAAAAATGCAGCGTATAGAATTGGAGGTTTTTATAGAAGCAAGTCGGACCTGGCGAAAACCAGAAGAACTATTGAGTTGATGACCGGGATCGATGGTTCGCAGAGCAGGTTCCTGGATAGTGCGACCCATGCCGAATTTCAAAAGGAACAGTATGAAACAGATCTACTGGCGGCTGCCGTTCTCAGAAAAGGGCTGCTAGAAAACTCCATTTTTCGCAGATTCATTCGCAATGCCATGAGAAGGTCCATGGCCCGGGCCTATGTACTCTATTCATTCCGGACAAATCCGGATTCCTGGCCAGTCTCAGGGTCCGCGTCAGGATCGCATCCCGTAAATAGCGATATAGAGCAAAGTCTCAAGAAAAAGATAGGTGCAGATGAATGGAAGTCTCTGAACCAGAAGAAGAAGCAAATCCTAAGGAAAAGACTTCGCCTGGAACGTATTCGAACAGTGATTCAAAATCGCAGAGAGAAATTGATTCGAACTGAAAAAGCGCTACAGGGAAACCCGGATCCTTAGAGCTTGAAGAACTGAGTTTCTTTGATCAGTCCCTCTGCTTCCTGGGAGAGCTCCCCGGAAATATCTCGCAGGTTCTGGGATACAGCGGTAATGGATTCCGTTCGCTTCGTAATTTGATCCAGATTCTTGCTCATCTCCTGGAATGCCTGGGTTTGTTCGGAAGTGGCTTCGGCTACAAAATTGGCATTACGCAGAACTCCCTGAAATGCTTCGCTGAGTTGATCTCCTGCTTTTCGCTGGGATGCAGCCTGCTCTCCCAGTTTCTTGAATAAAGCAAACCTGGTCGATATTTCATCGATGTACTGAATCATTGTATGCGAAGCATCGCTTACCTGCTGTAGCCCGTTGCGAATGGTATCCGATGAACCAGAGCTCAATTCCTGAATGTTTCCCAGATACTGCCTGGTTCGATCGGCCAGCCTGGAAATCTCACTGGCGACTACAGCAAATCCCCGACCGTACTCTCCGGCCCGAGCAGCCTCGATACTGGCGTTCAATGCCAGGAGACCTACCTGGTCTGCAATCTCTGCAATGCTTTCTACAGCCTCGATGATATCCCCGGTGGCCTTCTCCACATCCTGCATGGACTGAATGGACCTGGCCATCATGGTCTGACCTTCCTTGGCTCTACTCTGCGTACTTTCGATTTCTTGAGACACAGTTTCTGTTTCCTGAACCGTTGCCTCTAGCTGATTATGGAGCGTGTCCAGAATCTTCTCTACTTCCCGGGCCGAGGTAGTTTGCTCTCGCGCATTTCCGGCAATGGATTCGGCTACACTGCCGGTCTCTTCAATGGAGGCCGAGATCTCTTCCACGGCAGCAGCGTTTTCCTGAGATTCCCGGGACAGAGTATCCCCCGATTGAGTTAACGTTTCCGACCGACGGTCCAGGTCCTTTGCTGTGATCGTCAGGGACGTAGCTGTAGTATGGAGAGTCCTGCCCATCCGACTGATGGCCTGGGCCATTTCCCCCAGTTCATCCGATCCTACCGTTGGTGTAGATCCTCGGAGGTCCCCGGTCCCAAGGATTTCCAGACTGCTAATGACGGCCTTTACATTGGTGCCGATGCTGCTTGCATAGCTGCCGGCTGTGGTAGCACCGCAAAGCATCAATATTAAAGACAGCATTCCAACATGGATCTCAGAGTTCTCAGCGTTTAGCTGACCGGTAGCATAGGCAAAGGCCACCGAACCCAGAATCATAAGAAAAGACATCCCGATGCTCACCTGAGTTAGCTGTGTTCTCCACCAGATCGGAAACCTGACTATCTGACGTCTTTCCAGAGGCACCGATGCCAGCTCCGGTCTGGCCAGAAAAGAAGCAAAATATCGCTCCGCGAAGAAGTAATAAAGGCAGGCTGAAATGGGAAAGCAGGCAAGAAATACAATTCCGTTCGTAAACCAGATCCAGGGCCTGAACCCGGTGGTCAAAGATAAGACCCCGGCAACAGTAGAAACACCCAGAAGCCATCTCAGTGCAATATTCAAAGCTTCTTTTCCAGGGGCCCGTAGCAAATGTAGTTTCAGCTGCCTCCGCGCCTCCTCGTTCAGGGATTCTTTGCTAAAGAGTCCTCTGGCAGGCTTTACCACCTGAATATAACGGGCGATGTTTCCCAGAACCAGAGTAACTACAATGGCTGCAGGCAATGCAGCGAACAGAAATGCCTTAAACTCCGCTTCGCTGAAGCCCGTGAAAAAAAGAAGGAAATACACTGCCAGGCCCACTGGAAGCGAATATACAATTAGATCCAATCGGATGATAAGTTGAGTTTGCATGGATTGCCGTTATCGTTCCCCCGAAGCATTCAGTACGGCGCGTCGGAGCTTGGATAAAGTAATATTATCGGCAAAGGGGTACAGACCAGAAGTATCCCATCTCTGAAGTCGATACCGGAATATATGTGTACCGGTGGTCCCGCTGATGCCCGATCACTCCGCCGCCAGACTGGAGAATTTACCTATTCTGGACGTTGAAGCAGAGTCAATAGGTTTATGAAGTTGGGTATGGAAGATGGGACCGAAAACAAACCGGGACCGGGACAATGGATAGTCCAATGAGCCCGGCCCGAAGAATTTCTAGAACTTCTGATACAGAAAATTTGGCTCTACGCTCTGTCGATGCTCACCTCAAAGGGTTCCGACGGCCCATCTCCAGAAGAGGCAAAGAAGAATCCAAAATAGCGATAGCATAGCAGCGGAACCAGAAACAATCCCAGGAACATGGAAGCCACGATGCCTATACAACCGGTCAGGGCCAGAGGCCTCCATAGATCCGCCCCGGCACCGGGGGATAGTAATAGAGGAAGCAAGCCAGTAATTGTTGTTAGACTGGTCATCAAGATAGGCCTGAATCTGCGCGCAGCAGATCCAGACACCAGTTGCCAGATTCCATCGTCCGTCACCGGCATCGATTGCCCTGCTGTAGCTCGTATCTCGCTCACCAGAACGATGGAATTATTTACAATTAGTCCAATCAAGAGGACAAGCCCAACATAAACGCCAGGATTGAGGGAAATCGAGAATCCAAGAAGCACAAAAAAGACAAAAGCAAGGCCGGGTGGCAGAATGGATAGAATTGCCAGTGGAATTCGCAAGGATTCAAAAAGCAGCGCCAGTACGCAAAACATCAGGATCAGCGCGCTCGCCAGGATCAGAAGCATTTGCCGGCGATTTTTCGCAATGTCTTCATGCTTTCCGGTAAAGTCGATAAAGTAGCCTTCCGGCAGATTCAAGGCCCGGTCCAGCCCCCTCTGCAGCTCTTCAACTTTCTCAGGAAGATTGTCGGTCTGCAGGACCGCGGTCAGAGAGAGCTGTCTTTGCTTGTTCTTTCGATAGATCTTACCTTTTCCCTGGTCCTGGCTTTCGTTCGCCAGTTCCCCGAGCGGTACTGTGCTTTTTTCCAGGTTCAAGGGATATGCAGAGATGGACTCAGGACCGGTACGGAGATTCTCCACCATTTGCACTCGGATATCGTATTCCCGGCCATCTTCGATGTACTTAGTTGGAATGCTACCATCCACGGCTGTTTTCAAATTGGAAGCTATGGAAGCAGCACTCAATCCTGTGTGACGGAGTGCGGGATCATCCAGACGAAAAGTATACTCTGGCTTACCGGGCTTGAATCGATATACGACCTGCTCCACTCCCTCCATGGATTTCAACGCCTTCGCCACTTCCCGTGAATAGCGCAGCAGCAGGTCCAGATCTGCCCCGTTCACTTCAATGTTTACCTCCTGCCGATCGGAAAGTGACTCATTCTCGAGAAAGAATACCTGAGCCGCGGGAACTTCTTTCGCCACCTCTTCCAGGCGTTCCACCAGTTCCTGGGAGTCATTTGCGTCTGAAATGGTTAAAAAAAGGTCCGCTCTCCACTTCTCGACCTTGGTCATAACGTCAGTAACATCTGGATCGTCCGAAAAAAGCTTCACTACCCGGGCAACGATGCGATCTGTTGCCTCGAGGTTGGTTCCCGGCTCGAGCTCAACAGAAGCTCGAATTCGATCGCCAGGACCACTACCCCCGGCTTTCTGTGGTAGGGCAAGAAAGGCCAGCATTCCCAGCACGCTGACAATACCTATGGCTGGTAACAACATTCGAGGGAAACGAACAAAGAGCGAATGAAGCTTCTTCAACGCGCTTGAATACCTT
>JBHIXQ010000046.1:10551-10813 GCA_041984705.1 Leptonemataceae bacterium
ATTAGCATTGATTCAGCGCGCGCGATGATTGACAGCTGACCACGATGGACTGAAATCGAGGGCCGGTTCAGATCAAGTTCCCCCTCAAGAGTGCCGGGAATACGATGGAGGAGCACAGGAATAACTGTAAGCGTAACTACAAGTGAAACGATGAGTGCGCCACTGAGCGTGATTGCGAGCGGAAGGAACTCCACCTTTACTTCGAAAGACGCGAAGAAGATTGGGAAAAATACAGCAATCGTAGTGCCCACTGATGCTATTA
>JBHIXQ010000047.1:0-297 GCA_041984705.1 Leptonemataceae bacterium
GATTACCTCTGAATCCGGCGTTCGCACTTCCTCTGCCGGTAGATCGATATCTGCATACTCATCTACGCGCTCGGCTACATCCACGCGATTAAAGGCATCTATAATTTCGGCAGATGATGGATGGTAAATCTGTACGTAGATGTTCAGCACTCCATTTCGGCTCCTGGAGTAATATCCAGATACGAATAGATGGCTGCCTGCCAGAGTCTCTTCGGAGATTGTGGATGGCCGCATATCGCCGATCATTTTGACCTGGAGTCCAGAACGCTCCATCTCAGCGTTGATTTGATTTCGAAT
>JBHIXQ010000047.1:307-10685 GCA_041984705.1 Leptonemataceae bacterium
TACAACAAGCCTAATATTATGGCTTTTAGAATATTCTATAATTTTATTGAAATAAACAAGTTCTTGATCAAATCTTATCAAATTAGGTGGTGAGTAGCGCCTGCGGTACTCATCCAGGCTCTGCTGCATTTCTTGCTTGAAATCCACCGATTATTACTGTTTCGCCATAGAGAGAAAAGCTAAACAGAAGTAGTGACAGTGCCAGGAAGGCCTGTGGCCCGCCAATGAGGACAGATGCTTGATTGTGATTCTTTGCATCCATCGCATCAGGTTTCTAGAACCTGCCGAAGTCCGGGGCAAGTAAATAATGGTTCATTCGTCCAGGGATGCTGGATTTTAGGCTGGCTCCCGCATGTACCCGGGTACTAATACTTTTTCTTTATATGTATTCAGTGAACAAGGGTACCATTTCCTGAACCAGCATCTCCGAAGGTACATTTCGGAAGAGATTTCTCTGCCTTTATCTTTCGGGATCGGCTACTCTCCATCGTCCAGCTTGATTTCCAGACTCACAACTTCCCGGTTTCAGAAGCTAAAGCCGGCCCGGCTCAGCTATCCTGCATCTTCACTAATTTCGGACCAACCTGGTTTGCCCTGTTTCTAGCCAGACACCGGGAAATGGTAATCTATTCGAGAAAGAATCTTTCTGGCTCGATCATCCTGGGGATCCAGATTCAATGCCCTTTCTGCATGGATTCTGGCCTGAATAGAATCTCCAAGATCGAAATACACCCTGGCCAGAAGACGCAGCATTGCGGAATGATGTGCCAGTTCTTCTTCTGCACTACTTAGATAATCCAGGGCTTCCTGGCTTCGGTTCAGTTTCCAGAGACATAGACCCTTATGATACAGGTCCACGGTTGAATCCGGACCCGATTTATCTTCCAGGGCCTGTAAAGCGAGATCGAACTGCTTGCGCTGAAGGAGTTCTTTGACTCCGGGCCCCTCATGCAGGGCTGCCGGCACCGGCGCAAACTCCACACGAATGAGCGAAAGGTCATCGGTGATTTTCCCTATTTCCTGTAGCTTCTCTACCATTCCATCCAGTTTTCCACCGGTACTTTCGCATATGTTCAAAAACAGTCCTTCATCCTGGTTGATTATGCGCCCTTCTGTGTTCGAGGATATCTCCAGATCATCCCGTCCATCGGATCCTGCGATAAGAACGTCGCCCGGCTCCAGTTGAAATTCGAACACTCGTGGCCGTCCAACGTCCGGCATTCCAAATTTTCGAGTACTGATTTCTTCTTCCAGAAAGGCAGCATGGGAATTTCGGTACAGAACAGTATGCGGATGCTCTGCATTCAAATAATACATTCTACCGGTGTTCTCTTCTATGATTCCAAGTGCACCACTTACATACATGCTACCGTCAAACGTTTCAAAGATTCTTTGAATCTCTGCATGGGTTTCCACCATCCATTGCTCCGGATCAATCTTGAGATCCCGGTCATTGGCGCTCGATCGCACCATGATAGAATTAATAATGGAACCCATTACCAGGGCCCCTCCGGCGCCCTGCATGGATTTACCCATGGCATCTCCGTTAAAAAACATAACCCATCGTTGTCCGTTGAACTTAACATTTCCACTTACGCACAAATCACCGCCCAGTTCCGCTTTCCATTTTCGAAATGCGAACTGCTTCTTCTGTCTCAGTAGAAAGTCTGTACTGATCCTGGCGCTATTATTCCGATTCTTGAATAGAGGATTCGTAAGCAAAGTGGATAGATAATAATCGCCATCCTGCTGATGCTTCAGCTTTTGCACCTGTTCCAGGGTTTCCTCCAGCCTGGCCGTTCGATCGGCTACCATATCTTCCAGTTGATCCGAGTAGATGCGTATTTCTCGCACCATGGCATTGAAAGCATCTGCCAGAAGTCCCAGCTCATCCCGGCTTTTTACGTTTACCCTGGTTGTAAAGTCCCGATCCTGTACCTGTTCGGCCCCCTTTCGCAGTGTTTCAATGGGGGCGGCCAGGTACCGTGCAATTCCATAGGCAGCGGCGAGAGTAACAAAGAAGATTACAATCAAACTGGTTACCGCCACCCAGAAAAACCAGTCCAGAAGGTTCAAATCGGAATCTACATCCATATCAAGACCAAGAACGGCGATTACATTACCCTCTCTGTCCTTAATGGGTACCATCGCGCTGTACCATACACCCCAGGCGTCGGAGAACGCTTCATCGGTATTGGTCACTTTTCCGGTGCGAAAGGCCTCTCGCATTCTGGGCTGTGCCTCCACGTTATAGAGCAAACCAGCCGGCACCCCGATCTCATCGTCATCGATCTTACCATTCCCATTCATATCGATTTCTTCGTAATCTGCATCTCCCAGAAAACGAACGACCTTGAAGTCTGGGCTTTCATCTATGGGAGCCAGCAAATATGTATACTTTAGAGTGGTTTTCTGATCCGGCCTGTTCAGTTGCTGATTCAGCCTTTCCGGATAGATGGGATCCTTGAATGTGCCCGCCTTTATGAGGCGCAGAGTCTGGGCCAGGGCCTGGAACTCCGGCGATTTCTCAATTTTCAAGGATTTCTCCCTGGGGATTGCTTCTGCGAAATCGTCTTCCTCTATATCTTCGAGGAATTTCCCATCCACTCCTTCCTGGCTTAATTGCATTTCTCTGCTGAGCTTCACCATGGCCTGACGTTGCTCCGCTGTGAACATTGCCTGCCCTGTTTTTCCAATGTCGCGTAGCCTCCGGCTCATTTCTGACCAGATTTTATCTTTTAATTGCAGGTAATAATAGCCCATGGCAGATGTGGAAGCGGCCAGGGAAACAAATGCAATGGCAATTGCTACCTTCAGACTGAATGAGATTCGCATGACAGGGGTCCTTTTTTTCTTTCCCCCTGGCTTAGCTCTTTTTCAAATTGAGTCAAGGGAAATAGGCCAATATTTCATCCGTTAAAGTTAATAGCATGATCAAAATCGCAGGCATTGGAGACATACATACAGCATTCGATGAGGAAGATGTAAAACTATTCAACGAAAGCGATTATGACCTGATATTGATCTGCGGTGATCTGCCCGGTCGTTCACACAAACAGACTGTGCAGATAGGTAGCATCATTTCTGGATTGCAGAAGCCTGCCTTGATGATTCCCGGAAATCATGATTCTACATCCGTGTTACAGTTGCTGGGTGAAATCACCGGGAGCGCCCGGCTCAAGCGAGAGGATCCTCGCATGGAAGGACGAGTTCAGGAATTGAAGGAGGCTCTGGGCACAATCCGAATGGGCGGATATAATCTGCATGGATTTCACAGGAAACAGGGTTGGGATTCCAGCGAACCGGAACTGGACATAATCACAGCCAGGCCCCATTCCATGGGTGGACCGGACATTGGCTTTCAGCCCTATATTGAGCAGCGGTTCGGGATTCAAAGTCAACAGGATTCGGCCCATCGTATCCTTTCGCTTATCCGCCAGAGCAAAGCCCCGGTCCGGCTGGTTCTGGCTCATAATGGGCCCACCGGTCTTGGCTCCCATCGAAATGATATCTGGGGCTGCGATTTTGATCCAGACCGAGGAGACTTTGGCGATCCGGATCTGGAAATTGCCATTCGAGAGGCCGCTTCATCAAATCAGTCCCCGTTGGTGGTTCTGGCCGGGCATATGCACCATGCCCTGAAGGGTGGTGGGCAGCGGACCTGGTATGTAGAAAAAGAGGGAGTTCACTATGTCAATGCTGCCCGGGTGCCCCGTATATTCCGGGAAAACGGGGAAAAACGCAGGCATCATGTTCGGATAGAACTGGACAGAACCGATGTACACGTAGAACAGATACTTTGGTAATAAATGGAACCCGCAGCAGGAGCAAATAGCCCTTCCCAGAGTCCGGATCTCATCTCCAGCACCGATTTGAAAAGCCTTCTGCTATCATTCAGCCCTGGAGCAGAACGGGAAATCACGCAGGTGGAAAAAGGAGTACAGAACTTCTTTATGTTTCACCAGTCTCCGCGCGCTCTGGTAAAGCTTCCGGAACTCAAAGTACTTTCCGAAACCGATCTCAAGAACCTGGAATCCCGGGAAGTACTGCGCATTGGCCATTATCTCGATTACACCGACGAAGAACAGAAACTCATCCTACAGAAAGTAGCCATCCGCCCTGCTTCCCTGAAGGGAGACCAGGTGGATAAGATTCTGCGAGCCTGTGTGCGCACCGGGCTTAGCAGTGTAATGCGATACATCCGGCACCGGGACTTCAGACTTCTGGACCAGGAGCGCACCGGGCAATTGGGCCCTATGTTGCGAGAGCATCTTCTGCTGAATCCAGAAACCCTGCAGGATCGCACCGCTTTCGTGCAACAACTTGGCAGGCTCGAAAGTGTGTCCTTTGAAGGTCTGCTGGAAAGCGAAACCGAGGCACCCAGGGAATATATTGAAGAAATAGTAAAGTTACTGGCAAAACCCCAGGAAGAATTGAGAGCCGAGCTGGAACTGGAAAAAGAAAAGTTCAAGGAATCCTTTGATCTTATGGACCAGCGACCGGAGCGACCTGTACTCTACTCTTTGCGCAGAGATTTTCACCTGGTTTATCCGCCGGGGATGTCTATGGTGGATTTCGAAGAGGATTCCTTCACAGAGCGAACCACAGAGGTGGAATGGATTCATAGAATCTATGTAGAAACAGCGGGCCGAATCATTCAGTTTTTGATGCCAGATATTGAAGTAGAAAAGGGCGACATGGGAGCCGGGTATCATACAGAGCTATCCAGACACCCGAGTTTCACCGCCGGTGAATCCTGGCCCGGTGGTCTGGAATTCCTGGAAGCCCTGGGACGATTGATTCAGCTTGTACAGGGACTTCGTAACGTTCGCGCAGAAGTACTTCTGGGCTTCGTGTATCAGCAAACATTGAAGATGCTGAATATGAAGTTTGAGCCTATTCACTTCAGCCAGGAAAGCTTTCAGCCTCCAGAGAAAGTAGCACAGAAATTTTCGGACAAAAAGAAGATCTACGATGCTGTTATGGCACGGTTTCGCAAGGATCCAGAGGTACTGGTCAGTGTGGATCGCAGATCGGATCCACCTGGAGCGTTCTTGATCTTTAGATCCAATCTGGCGCGAGCCTTTATTCGCAACAAAGACCGTCGTTCATTCCTGCATCTAATGGCCAAAGAAGGGGGTATGGGTAGCGGCATTTACGATGCCCTTATCGATATTAATATGCCCGGACTGGATACAGATGTATTGAGCGAACAAAGAGAGCTAACCGAGGCCATCAAGAAATGGGAAGATGAGCTGGAAAAAGAGCGAAAGAAAAGGGAACGAAAGGGTCGCGGCTTTCTGGCCCGGCTTCTGGACTGGCTGCTATCCCTGTTTGGAATGAGTGCTGGTCCGCCTCAAAAGCCAGAGAATCATTCGCCTCCTTCCATCGAAGAGCTGGCAGATAGCGCAGAATCCGAAAGCGAAATAAAGAAGAAAAAGAAGCAAAGCCAGCGCTCCGGTCCCAAAACTCGCACACATCTGGTTCCACCCAACGTCTCCAAAGCAGCAGCTTACGTCGAAAGAGCCAATCATGGATTGATCTGGCTGGATGAAGTAGTGAAAGCTCTTAATTCGGTTAAATTCGATATGAACAATACCGGAGACCTGCTTTACTATGATCAGCAGGATCGCTTTGATGAGATTCGGCCTTTAATGAAGCATCGCAGAGTCTTTATTCGAAAAGAAAACCTGGATGATATTGAATGGCTGTCCAATACAGCCGCCTGGCTGGAAAACCTGACCAATGCAAAAGAGGAACATGGCATTCTGGCCCAGGCTCTGCGACATCGCATAGAAGATCTGGCCTGAATTAACATAGCCAGTTTCCCCTTTAATCAGATTCTCAGGACTGCGAACTCCAGATTCGCATCAACGTTATCCATCAAATCAGAGGATAGATGATGGAAGACTCTGTCCAGGTTTATAACCGGTGAGGTCCTTTGTTCGAATTCAGTATCCTGGAACGGTCAGGCTTCCTGGCTTAAGAATTGGACGGGGCTACAGGCTAATCCTGGAAAGCATGCATGGATCCATTCATTAGATCGAGTAGTGGGATCGAGTAGCTCAGTCCACTTCAATATCGGAAATATACCCTGCATCGGTCCATTCATCGATAGTTAGATGCGAGAATGAATTCCCTCCATCGGTAGAGAACAGCACGGCTCCATTGGTTCCTGTATCATTCCTGTAGCTGGCCAGAATGGTGCTTTCATGGCCGGCCAGGTCCGGCAGATTTCCCAGATCCGATACCTGGTTGCACCCAGGTTCCACGTAGCTTCCGGACGATGGAGCCGTATCAGAGTTATCCAGGGAATAGATTCTACAGACATCATTGCCGGTATCCACCATTCCGATCTTGTATGTGCCGGAAATATAGTCGGCGCCGGAATGACGGGTAGCGCTGAGCGGATAAAAGGTATAGGCCACCGGATAGGAACCTGCCGTTTGCATATCCTGCGGAAGGCCGGATCCATAGTTCGAATAGTAATCTCCGTTTTGATCGGCCATACCGATGATGCCCGAGGTACCTGCTATCAGCCCGTAATATTGATCATAGATGGAGCTATGTGAGGAGGCCAGGGTAAACGAACTCAAATCCTGAACCGGTGCATACTGGATATGGTTCTGACTGGCAAATGCGATGTACAGATAGGAATCATTGCAATCGATCCCATCCACGGTGACTTCTCCGGTTCCGCCTACAAACCAGGTCTGAAAGCTTCTACCATTGTCGTAACTCACGTATGCAGGATGATCCCCATCTGGATCCTGGGAAATGGTATCGTATGTAAGAATCAGTGCATCGCCGCAGCCAAGGATATGACTGATATCCTCGTCTTCATTGTCTTCCGGCGCTTCAAATGTTTCCCAGGAGTTGCCCTGGTTGCGACTGATCCAGAGCTCATCTTCGCTATCCTCTTGAAGCACAAAGATGGTTCCGTTCAATACCTCTGATTTCCAGGTATTGGCAGGGCCACCTGTAAACGGCACCCAGCTTACATCCAGTGATGACCCCGCCGGATCAGCCCGAAGCATGCCATTACTCTGACCACCAGCATCGGATTCATCCGGAAACAAATAGAAAGATTCTGAACCGCTCATCAGGGCGATGAGGGCCGGTAGATCTGAGGTGGCAGGACGCTGCAGCTTGAGACAGCCGATGCCTGCAAAAAGTGCGATGATACAGATGGAGACGATGGTTACGGATAGTTTCGGTCTTAGAGATCGGAACTCATGCATATTACCAGACTAACAAGCGCAGAGGACATCTTGCAGGATTTTTCTACACTTTTTTTAGTGTTTAGCTTTTATGCATTTCCATCCCTGGACAAAATCATGGAAATGATTCGAGATCAATGATATAGCCACTGTCGCTCCAGATAGAACTTAGATCCAACTTTGAAAAATTCTTACCATTATCCGTGGAAAGGAGAAGTCCAGTAGAAGTAGCCGGTGCACTGGCATAGGAAACATAGATGCCTGAATTTACATAAAGAATCCCTGGCATGATTCCCAGGTTTCCCACATCGCTGCAGTCGAGACTGGCAGGAGTAACGCTGGCAGGCGAGATAGCCAGATTCGACATTACATAGATTCTACAGGTCTCAGTGCTGGAGTCTGGTTCGGAGACTACTACCGTATCTGGAATGGAGTACCTTGCACGAAGCGCACCGTTGCAGCCAAAGTTCATATTTGGCATGATTCCGGATTCGTCTACAGAGGCTCCGCCGTCCGACGAATAGTTGAGTGCACATTGAATGGTATTGAAGTCATCCTGAGCCAGCCCGGCGAAACCGGCGGTGGTTGCCGTCAGGTCTGTATAGTCCGAATAGCTCACCCCTGTGTTGGGAACCCCGGTCCAGACGCTCAGATTGTCCA
This sequence comes from Leptonemataceae bacterium, assembly GCA_041984705.1. GTDB lineage: Bacteria > Spirochaetota > Leptospiria > Leptospirales > Leptonemataceae > UBA3465. Next base: position 8,188 of record JBHIXQ010000047.1, read on the forward strand.
GCGATGCGTATTGAACTCGGCTGGAAGACTCTGAGGAGGCCACATAGATACGCGAATCGGTACAATCGATTCCGCGAATTACAATGTTTCCGGTTCCGGTGGAGGAAGGACCTATGCCCACTCGCACCTCTTGCCAGCTGGCGCCGCTGTCTCGACTGATGTATCCTGGCTGCGATCCGGTGCCATTGTAGGCAATGCTTCCCTGGGTAACTATCACGGACGTGCCGCATCCAACAACGTAAGATATGCTGGTGGATTCATTTCCAGAAGGTAGATCCACCGACTCCCAGTTCATTCCCTGATCCCGGGAAATCCAGAAATCGTCGGTGCTGGAAGTATCGGCGGCAAAAATTACTCCATTTACAATGGCTGCATCACGAATCTGAGCCGGCCCGCCAGACCAGTCAATTCTCTCGGTGATTCCGCTGCTGGAGATCTTGAATAGAGTGCGGGCCTGGTTGTCGCCGGCAGAATCATTTAAGAAAGCAAAGGTGCTCTGTGACAATAGCAGGGAAATAGACGCAGGTAATAGACCATTGATGCCCTTTGAATAAGGCTGATCCAGGAGCAGACATCGGTTCTGGAGTAGACAGGCAAGGGCGAATACTCCAATGAGAATTAGTCGGGAAAATCGATTCATGTTTCTTCTACCTTGCTTTGCTGTATCCAGCAACCGAGCATTTTCTGGCTCGAGTCCTCGGAAAATCCGGATAGCCCGGTCAGGCCCGGCCAACCCTGGCAGCCCTGAAAAACCACGTCCATGCTCTTAACGAGCATCGTCTATGCTTGTGACAATTCCCTGCCCTGAATAAACGCTTCCAATATTGATTTTTTTCAGGCTCCTCAGCCCATCGTCGGAATAGACAACGCCTGTTTGCGTTCCGGAAAAAGATGAATAGGAAGAGAATATCCCTGCATCAGTAACCAGAAGGGCAGGCATTCTTTGAGGGTTGGTGATGTCAGCGCAGGAGATGGATGCCACGGTACTGCTGGATGGATTTGTGGACCCGTTACCCAGATTATAGATGCGGCACGTATCTCCCGATTGATCCATTTCGGAAACGAAAAAGGCTCCCGCGCCAAACTCCGTAACCCCGGTGAATTCCAGGCCCATATAGGGCATGGAGCCGGCAAGAGCCATACCCTCTGCGTTGTTTAAAGAATAGTTCACTTCTGGCGCATAAGGACAATACCCCGGTGTGGTACAGGCCAGACCGATGGTGCTGGTACCGGAGGTAGCAATGGATGAATAGCCATTCTGCGATGCCGGGTGCGATGTAGCCACAGTCCAGGAACTCAGATCATTTATAAAAGCCCACTGGAAGCGATTGGCCACCGCACTGGAAGCGATGAAAATCTTTTCGGATGTGCAATCTATAGCAGAGAGAGCATAATCACCGCTGCCTGTGGCGGCAGGTGATGCGCCTACCCGGAATTCCTGCCAGGTTACTCCGCTGTCGTAACTGATGTAGCCGGGCCTGGTTCCTGATCCATTATAGGCGATGGTTGGATGGGTAATGACCACAGCACTGCCGCATGCCAGTACGTTGGAAATATTCTCCGATTCATTGCTACCTGGAGCATCCACCAGTTGCCAGGTCTGAGCGTCATCCCTGGAGATCCAGATATCATCCTGGTTATTATTCTCCAGAGCAAAGATCACTCCGTTGACAACAGCGCCTTTCCAGATATTCCCCGGACCACCGTTCCAGGTGAGCAAACGAAGACCGCCAAACATATCCCTTTTAACAATGGCTCTTGCCTGAGTGGAGCCACTTTCATCGCTCAGAAAAAAATATACCGGATTGGATAACAGGGCCATCAGAAGGGGGAGGTCCGCTATGGAAATTCCACCACCATTCGCACCCTCGGAAGCGGGCGGTTCCAGGAGCAAACAGTTCGTTGCCGGAGTCACCAGGGAGAATACCAGTATTAGAGCTGCCAGTCGCTTCATGATGTACCCTACAACAATGCTTTTACCCGACGTTTGCATAGAAATCCTGATTTTTCCCGCCAGAAAACGATTCAGCTCTCAAAATCGGTAGCTGTAGCCAAAAGTCATGGCCGTTTCCGGTGCCTTTGCGGCCGCCAGTCCGGAGTCGGCTCGGCCTCCGGGTCTGGGCGAAAAGGCACTGGGCGGCAATCCAAGGCCTGTATCCGCAGAAAGGTTTCCTGGATAGGAACCGTGCAGAATATCCAGCTGAAATCCTCCCCTGGTGCTGTCGTTTTCCACCACCAGGCCTTCTTCCCCCACAATCTCCGGCAATCCGCCCGCCCGGGTCACCACCGCGACGACGCCCCGCGCCATCGCCTCCAGCGCCACCTGGCCGAAGGTCTCGAAGCGCGACGGCACCACCAGCACCCGCGCCGCGCGATAGGCGCGGTCGAGCGCCTCGGCGTCGAGCCAGCCCAACAGCTCGACCCGCCCGACGACGTCGGCCGGGAGCGCAGCGAAGCGCCGGCGCCAGCGTCGGTCGGCCTTGCCGCTGTCGGGCAAC
>JBHIXQ010000048.1:0-10247 GCA_041984705.1 Leptonemataceae bacterium
GGAATGAGCGTATCTCCATCGTGACGAGATGGCAAGTAAGATTTGGTATTGACAGAAGATTTTATCCCGCACCATACCTTACCTCTGGATCTTTCGCTGGTTCTGGGCATCCTGGGTATCTTTCTTCCGATACTTCCTACCACTCCATTCCTGCTTCTGTCAGCCTATCTCTACACTCGCTCTTCCGAAAAATTCTACAACTGGTTAATGAATCATGCCTATCTGGGCCCCTACATCCGTCAGTGGGTGGAGCACCGGACACTGACATTGCGGACCAAGTTTTCAGCTCTGGGTTTGCTCACCGTGACCATCGTCAGCAGCAATGTATTCTTCGTGGAGTTTCCGGTAGCCCATGTGCTCATGGCACTCACCGGCATTCTGGTAGGAACATACATACTTCACTTCAAGACCCTGGAAATCGAAAGAAAACCAAGATAGGCAACAGCCGCAGTCTCAATTCGCAGCACAGATCTTCCCAGAGCCACCACCCTGCACTTTTCATAGTTTTCCAGAAGTGGCCGCCACATGTTGCGATCGCGTTCGCTGAACCCGCCTTCCGGGCCCACCACGATTATTACAGGCGAATAGGCCTCCCGGGCAACATGATGAGTGCCTGAATCCGGGAGGGTTGCAGTGCCGGTCATAGTAGAATCGAAATCTCTTCTGCCGCTTTCGTTTTCGGGTAGATCCAATATGTGTACTTCGCAACCGCGTTCCAGTTCGGAACGAAGGAATTGCCCAATTCGATCCATAGGCAAAATCTCCTCCAGAACAGGTAGATACCAGTTTTCGCTCTGGGCCGCTGCCTCTCGGCTAAGTCGCTGAAAACGATCGGGGGAAATTCTGTCGCGCACAGATCTATGAAACTCGGCCGGGATAAACCGGCGCAGACCGAGCTCAGCGGCTTTTTCAATTAGCCAGTCCCGACGACTGGATTTGGGAACTGCGCATAAAAGCGCAAAATCAGGCAGAGTTTGTGGGGATTTTTCGCAGAGACCAGAAATGACAACCCGGGCGGATTTTCGGTCATCCCAGCCAAGGGTTCCCATCCACCTGCGGCCCATTCCATCCCCTACAGAGATTGGATCCCCATCTTTCAGGCGACGGGCCCGTGCATGAGCTACTTCGCCGGAATCCAGCTCCACAGACAAATCCTGGAGCCGGTCAGGCCAGGCATTGTCCGTGCGAAAGATCAGAAACATGTTTTTTGTTTACAGCCAGCGCATTGCGGAGGCTTTGGAACTACTTGCCGAAGTGGTGGAATTGGTAGACACAGTGGATTCAAAATCCACCGGGAGCAATCCCTTGTCGGTTCAAGTCCGACCTTCGGTAAGCAATTCTATACCAGGCCTCGAATACAGCGCGGGTCGCCGCAGCTTCCATGCTTGCAGTTACAGTCGAATCGAATCCCGGTCTTATCATCCACAGGATGCAATTCTCTGCGATTTCTGAGCAGTACCTTGCGCAGATTTTCTTCGGTTTTCTTCTCTTTTAGTAAAGTGGCAACAGCCATGGCTCACCTCCCTGTGGCCTCGTAGCATTGCCATCCGTGCATCTGCCCTCCGCTATCTGTATGACTGCCATGCAGTCCGGAAGGCCTGTAAATAGTATCGGTTCAGCCCATGTCCGGACTGTAATGCATGACTTGATTTCTACCCGCTCTTTTGCAGGCATACAGCGCTTTGTCGGCCCGATTGATGAGCCCTTTATTGGTCCGAATATCGATCTCTGGATCAAAGGAGGATATTCCTACAGACATGGTCACTTTCAGTTCGTCATCATCGGAATGAACAACCATCTCTTCGATCTTTTCGCGGATTTCCTCCGCTTTGGCCAAAGCTGTTTCCTCATCGGCTCCAGGCATTACAAGACAGAATTCCTCGCCTCCGTAGCGCGCCGCAAAATCGGTATTTCTCGCTGATTCAATAAGGACTCTGGCCACGGCTTTGAGAACTTCATCTCCGGCCTGATGGCCGTAAGTATCGTTGAAATTTTTGAATTTGTCCACGTCGGTAAGAAGCAATGCCAGCGGAGTCTTTCTTTTTACCGCCTTATCCCTTTCCTCTTTCATTCGGCTCTGAAAATAGGCATGATTTTTCAGGCCAGTCATGAGATCCACTGTGGCTCTTTCGTAGAGCCTGGCATTCTCTACTGCGATTCCACCCAGACTGGCCAGATCCACCAGAAAGCTTCTTTCCGATTCAGGATATTCACCACCTACAGCCTTTTCGCCCAGGACGATAAGTCCTATGACTCGATTCTTGGCTCGCAAAGGGACAATCAATTCAGCTCCCAGCCCGCGAAGCATGACCAGAGTGCTATCTCCAGGAAGATTCTTTTCAAACTCTTCCAGAGTCAGAGATTTGTTATGGTTTTCAAAGAATAGAACGATGGGAGATTCAACGGAGATGGTATAGGTCTCCGGTGGCATATTCAAGTCAAAGCCCTTGTATCCTTCAACCATGGTCAGGACTTCAGCGTCCATTTCCGGTGTCAGAAAAAGCGCGGCCTGCAGGGTTTGGACCTGGGCCAGGCAAATATCAAGAAGGGCATTGATAAGGTATTTGTAATCCAACGTTGAATTCAGCGCACGAGAAATCTCAATCAATTGCTTTTGATCATAGATCTTCTTTTCGTAATGCTGAATTTCCTCAGGGATGGACATGGACATAGAGGCAATGGATGCCTCGTGTAGCGAAAAGTTCAAACCATTTTCTCCATGAGCCGGTACCCGGTATACCTGACAGATTCGTCAGTTTTCGCGGATTTCGTGCTTAGTAATGCGGGCATAATGCTTAGACCTGATATGCGAAAGCTGGTCAAAATGGGCTAAAAAGTAGATCCGGATCCAATGCGCTTGCCTGCCCGAAAACTCGGATACTCGGGCTCCAGGCCAACAGGCAGTAAAAAACTCACTTGACGCCAGGCATGTCCTCTAAATTGTTGTGGGAACACCGCGCGGTAGAGCAGTTGGTAGCTCGTTGGGCTCATAACCCAAAGGTCACAGGTTCAAATCCTGTCCGCGCTAATCGGTCGGGGGCTCCTTCGGGAGCCGGAGACCCTGTGGCGAAGTAGCTCAGGTGGTTAGAGCAGTGGAATCATAATCCACGTGTCCGGGGTTCGAGTCCCTGCTTCGCTACCATTACCCATGAGCCTGTGCTGACTGCATCAATTATAACCTTTGCACTGCTCATTCTAATTCAGTTAACTTGCACCCGGACCTTCATACGCTGGGGATTTCGAACTCTGTTCAATGTCCACCTTCACTATGAAGGGCCCGGGATGATTCTGGGACTCTGGTTTCAGGCCCGCAATCTTAAAGTTGTATTCGCGCCGGATCATTCCACCGATCGTTTCTACCTGGAATCAGATCGGGCCCATTTTGCCATTTCCCCGCTGCATTTGCTCTTTGGTCGAGTCCTGCTCATCAAGACATTTCTGGGCAAGGCCTACTTCGAATATGTAAATCGCATCGATTCGCATAAGAAGAATCAGTTTCTACCCCGAAGACACCGTTTCGAGCTCAAAGACCTGGATGTGCAGGATGGAACCGTAGTTGTGGTGGATGAAACCCTGCCTGGCCCGTATCGACTCACGATATCGGAAATCCATCTGGAAGGGGCGGATATGGATGTATCTACTCCGGTGGATCTATTTTTTCGCATGCAACGCGGGCGTGCTCTGATTGGCTCCGGCAGCATTGAAGCAGGAAAAAGCAGGGAAACCGGCTTCATCAAGATTCGCGGAATTACCTACGGTGAGATCACCAGCATGGAACGCGTGCCTCTCATGGGCTATGGCTTTTCACTTACAGCCTATCATCGAGGCGGATCCGATAGCCGTGAAGTAGAAGGAAGACTACGCATACTGGACTCCACTGGTAAAGGAAGCGAAGACCAGGGGATACCTTACGGATTTCTCATCAAGTGGGAGGATTATAACCTCACCATGGATCTGGGCATTCAAAAACTCATTGAAAATGTTTTAAAAAGTGCAAGACCGGGCCTGATGGAACGAGGATTGATCCTGGGATCTCGCGGAGTCTTTGATCTGGTAAAAAAGCCCCAGGGAGATCAGGAAAGCATCTCGGATAAACTGGACCTCCATCTGGACAGCGATAAGAGCGGAAGCTCCAACCCGGATTGACTGGCTGAGGACCCATGCAAAGGCCGTGAGCACGAGGAGTTCCGATTCCAGGAATGGCTCCATAATTCGCCGGGATTACACTACCTGAACCATCTGTAATTCTCTACAGGTAAGGCCGTCCATTTTAATATTGCTATATCTTCCGTCGCAGCCGAAAATGGTCTTGTGGAACCTCCTTCAGATGCGAAAATGATCCGATGGCACGGCGCTTTCTTTCTTTCTCTGCTCCTGGTCATTTCGGGATCCGTATGCACTCCTGAAATCGACTGTCGCTACGAGGATCCGGACTGCAGTCCGGTTGCACTATCGCTGTATCTCCAGTCCCTGCCTGTACCATTCCAGGACATTGTCGTTGCAGTCAACGGAGCAGAGAATCGAGTCATCATAAATATGGGAAACCGGACATTTATAGCAGGCGATACCATTGAGCCGGGTCGATCCGAACCCAGTCTGGATGCTGACCTGGGTGATATCAATAAGGATGGATTTCTGGATCTCTATGTGGCCAACGATGGACCGCAACCTGTGGTACACAAAGGAAATGGAGACGGATCCTTTGAGGTAGCCTCAAACAATTCGCTGTCCTCTAGCTATAATAGCACAGCGGTAGAATTGGAGGACTTTAATCGCGACGGATTTTTGGATGCAGTAGAATCAAACAATAATGGCTACGAAGAAATATACTCTCCGGGCAATGGCACAACCGTCTTTAAAATGCCCTATGCAGTGGATTCTCTCGTAGCGAATTCAGGCGAAGATATGCTCGTTGCTGATTTTGACGGCAACGGGACACTGGACATCTATACCCCGCATAATGGCAACGATGTTTACTACGGTGGAAACGGAGATGGAACGTTTCAGCTTGGAGCATTTCTGGATGTATCCAATGCAGGATACGGAGGTGCAGCAGGAGATTTCAACGGAGACGCCATACTGGATGTAGTGATAGCTCTGGATGATAATTCTCCCTTCCGCATCGGACTCGGCGACGGCTCAGGAGGCTTCATATATACAGACGGTCCCGTAACTGGAATTAGTCAGCATGATGCGGCCAGCGGTGACTTTAATGAAGATGGAATACTGGACGTATTCGCAGTGGGTACCGGCGCGAATCCTGAAATGGTATTTCTGGGAAACGGCGACGGAACTTTTCAGCTTCCGCTCATCGCAGATTCAGCAATAACCCAGGACTGCAGGGAGGCAGCGGTGGGATACCTGGACATGGATAATCATCTGGATGTTGCTGTTGCCTGCGCCGGTGGAATTCCGGACTTAATATATTTTGGGAATGGAGACGGCACATTTCAAGGTGCCGTCCAAACCCCTCTGGCTCTGGATTCAGAAGGACTGGCCATCGGCGATTTAAATGGCTGGTAGCTATTGGCCTTTGAGGACTCGCTGAGAGATCCTTTACCAGACTTTCCTCAGGGGAGCGCCTGGATGCAGATCAAATTCGTACTACATCGTCCGAGAGAGCCCCGGTGCATTCTCTGGGACTGAGATTTAATGCGGTATACGTTGTTTCTCGAGCGATGAAAACGGATCTATAGCTCCACCGACGGCACCGGACAGCCCAGACGTTTTAGATCCGCCACGGTCACGAATCGGTCCTTCTCTTCCATATATTGATATACCCGGCATCGCCAATCATCCTTTGCAAGAACCGGATCACTGGCAATATTCTCAAGAACCTTTCTCCCATCCAGTAGCAGGCTTTCCATACGAACACCACCATCCGATTCAGTGTCGAAGACCATCAGTCTTCCATCGTTTCCGTATGCCTGCCAGGCCGGATGCTTCTTTAGAAGCCCCTGGCCCGGTTTTTTGCTATGCGCGAAATTCGCCCAGTAGGACATCATGGCATTCGAAACCTGCAATCGGCCTTCCAGATTTTCGTCGGAAAACATATATCGGTCCGCAGGTCCCAGGCGAAAATGACCGAATACAAAGGGAATCTCGAACGCATGGGCCGCCCCCAGAAATTGTCCCAGATCATTTCCCAGAACCGTGGGCTCTTCGTCCCATTCGAATCGATAGGCATACACATTTCTGTTCATGGCCTGTATTGCGCGAAGAGGTTCATGCACTCCAATCACCCTCCAGGCAGCACTGGAATGCCTGGCAGTAGCATCGTAAAGATCGGGTTCGAAAATATTGATGCTCAGGTTAAAGAAACTGCGACTGGTAAATCGATCGTCCAGGGCCAGATAAAGCTTTTGCTCATCTCGATTACCTCCTGCCATCACAGGAACCGAGGCAGCCGGACCGCCGGCGCGAACCATGGCCTTCCAATCTCCCCGGGGAAGCACCACTCCATCCTGAATGAGAGTAGGAAATGAATAACCGGAGCCCTCTGGATTTTCTCCGTTCAGATTGTGTCGGTAGGAATCTATGATGCGTGTTGCATTCAGGGATCGCAAGAAAGAAGCTATTTCCTCTCCGGACATGGATGATGCAAGTTTCCTGGCTGCCTGCTCATTGAATGCCCGGCCCTCAGCCACAAGTAGCCTCAACAGGTTTTCGCCGGTGCTGTTTTCATAGCCTCCTTCTTCTGATGGAAGAGAGGCTTCTTCTGGTGTCTTTGGTCGCGGATAGGCGCTTTGCATTATTGCGCCCTGAAATAGACCGTTGGCCTTGCGCGAAAGTAGAAGCGCCAGGACATTATTTCCACCGGCAGACTCTCCAAAGATTGTAATTCGGTCTGGATCGCCCCCAAATGAAGAGATATTGGATCGCACCCATTTCAAAGCAGCGATTAGATCCAGAACAGCGAAGTTTCCGGAGGCTTCTTCTGGGTTCCCCGATTCTTTAAAGGCGGGATGATAGAACCAGCCCATGGGCCCCAGGCGATAGTTCAATGTTACAACAATCACATTATGGGTGCTGGCAAGATTGCCTCCATGGTAGTCTGCGCCACTACCCTGGTAGTTGGAACCACCATGAATCCATACCATTACCGGAAGCCGCTCTTTTCCTGTGGGTACAGCGTCTGGAGAAAAGCGAGGGGCGTGAACATTAAGGTACAGACAGTCTTCGCTGCCGAAATACTCACCAGCTTCCTGATCCGAAGTGGAATAGGAACCGGCCAATTGCAGACATTCAGAAGGCTTTTCTATGGCCTTCCTTTCCCCTGTCCAGGGTTTCGCCGGTGCAGGAGCCTTCCAGCGAAGCGGCCCCACAGGAGGTGCGGCATAGGGAATTCCATACCATACATGGCTATTATATAGATGTTCGCCGCCAACCAGGGTTCCCTGCTCCACCGTTCGCAATGCCTCGCGATTTAGCTCAGCAGGAGGATCGTATTTGCCGCAGGCCCCAAGGAAAAAGGAAAGAATGATAACAGTAATAAGTGATTTTCGAGAAGCGAATTCGACTGTGAGCATAGCTCGATCCTGAATTACGCCGGTCGCTGTGACAAGTGTTTTCCCCCAATGGCGCATCACAAGGACACAGGGGCTTGCCATTATGAGAGGACGGAGAAATAGGTGCTTATGCAGGAATTATTCGTCCTGGAATCGGACCAATCGGTGCGCGAGATCAGGCACTTGAACCACCTGTCTGGAATGAATTGGGGAAATGAATTTATCCGCGGTGAATCCGTGTCTCTTCGCAAGCCAGGGCAACTGTATATTTCCTTCGAAAGCGATGAGATAGATCTTCCCGACTTCTTCGAAGTTGAAGGAACCCCTGTAGTAAGCGAAAGTATACTGAAAGACCTGCTCTCTCTGGCTTCCAGCGATGTGCAACCCATTGCTACACAGATTCGCTTTCGAAATTCAGAACTTTCCGGCTACTGGTTAATAAATGTCTCCAGCCATTACAATGCCATTGACAGAGAAACCAGTGAATTCAGCAAATTTGGTCCTGTAATTGCTCGAATCTTTAATCTGCATCTGATCCGGAATGCAGGGGTATGTCCTCATTTGTTTCGGGATCCAGCCTATCTGGAGATCCTGTTTGCCTCAGGCGAAATGGTTGCGAAACTGAATGCAGGGCGCTTTTCCGGCCTGGAAATCAGAAAAGCCCAGGGCTGGAACGATGGACATCGCTTTTGAAAGATACCCGGGGCCCATGCCGCAGGAATGAGATTCAAACACAGGCTCCGATGCCAGGGGGTGGCTGACAGGTGGTCCTGTGAATGCGAAACTCAGTCAGGTAGTAGGGAGATTGCAGGAGGCTTTCCTGTGAACCCCGAGCCGAAGGCACTCCTACGCCACCGGCTCCGCATGCTTGCCTTCTTTGTAGCCAATTTCGTGCACATCCAGCTGATGCACCACCCACTGGAAGAGCTCCTGACCGGTGATCTGGCCCGGAATCAATACATGCGCTGCGCCCAGGCCTTTCAGGTTCTGAAAATCATCCGGTTCATCCGCAACCAGCACATGATTGGCCCCTGGATTGATTTCGCGCAGACGAGAAAGCAATCTGCGAGTCGTGGTTCCTTTCAAAAATACATCGGATACGGTTACCAGCATCAGCCTGGCTTCATGGATACCCAGGTGAGTCAGACTATCCGGGTTGGCCAGATCCCCATATACCCATTGAAATCCGCGGTTTTCCAGATCCTTGCGAAAGGCCGGATTGAAGTCCACTACCATCACTCTGGAAATCAGTTCCGGGCAGTAGCTTTCCAGACGTTCCAGAAAGGCCCGGCCAATGCGATAATAGCCCAGAACTACAATATCGCGACCGGAACCATGTCCATGTCCTCCGGCTGATTCGCCTCCCTGGGATTTCTCTTTCATCCCCAGAACGCCAAACGCTTTGCTCAATGCCCGAGCCAGAGTGTCATTGTAGCGGATTGCATAGGTAGATATCAAAGAGGCAAGAAGCATGGCCGTAAGTACAAAGGCCTGCACATCGTCGCTAATGTGAGCAAATCCCATTCCCAGTGCAAAAATCACCAGCGAGAATTCGCTTACCTGCGAGAGATTGATAGCCGTTACCAGTCCGTTTCGAATACCCAGACCGGTAAAGAATGCTGTGGGCGCGATGGTCAGGATGCGACTCAGAAAAACGATTCCAATAAAAGCCAGGGCCATTCCCACAGTGGAAAGCTCCGGAACCGGCACCTTCATGCCCAGGGCCACAAAGAACAGAGTAACAAAGAAATCCCGAATACCGGCCAGCTTGGTTATTACATCGTTTGCGTAGGGATAGGCAGCGATAGTAACACCCGCGATTAGAGATCCCATCTCTATAGAAAGACCGGCAAAACTGGCCAGAGCACACACAGAAAAACACCATGCCATGGCAGTAATCAATACCAGCTCGGGATTGCGACTGGCCAGATGAAATACATGCTTTAGAACGAAGCGAGAAAGAAGTGCAGCCACCACTACCAGAAGCACGGCACCGCCAAGACTCTTCAGTATCACGGTGGCTTCCGGGTTGCTAAGGGAAGGCTGCAGACCCATAAACAGAATGGCCCAAAGATCCTGAAGAATTAAGACCCCGATGGTAAGCTTTCCAGCCGCCGTTTCAATCTCCAGTTTATCGTATAAGAGCTTTACTACGATCAATGTAGAAGAAAGTGATCCTGCGATAGCAAGATAGAGCAAATCGAAGGAACCATCCCCGGCCAGACCAAGATAATGGAACGCAGCCATTCCAATTCCAATACATCCACCGAACTGAATAATACCCAGGATAAACAGTTTGGGGCCCAGACCGGCCAGTTCCGGCAGACGAATCTCCAGACCAATAATGAACAGAAGCATCACCAGACCCATCTCAGAAATGATCTCGATGCTCTCTTCGCTATGCACCAGACCAAAGCCAATGTTTGGGCCCAGCAGAATGCCACCGGCAATATAGCCAAGAAGCAGTGGTTGTCGCACCACTCTGGCCACGTGTGCCAGCACTGCTGCAAAGATTATAGCAAGTCCGATTTCAGGGATTAGATGATGCACGGTTCCTTCCTTTTGTTCGTTAAGTTAACAATGCGCATAAAATATATTATTCCAGTCCGATTTCGCAAGCCCTGCATTTCTCTGCTTCTCTGCTAATTTACCGGAGCGCATCCACCGGAGTGCATGGAAATCAATGTAAACTCATCTGGGCTAAGAACTGCGTGAATTCCGACACCAGTAAGTTCTCAT
>JBHIXQ010000048.1:10257-10492 GCA_041984705.1 Leptonemataceae bacterium
AATCCTCTTTTTCCAGGGTTGCCTCGCCCATACTTTCATTTTAGAAATGTATTCTTATATAGCTCAATGGACTCAAAGATAATTCGTTCGGCATCCTGTCTGCCAGAGAACTTCTCCACCGTTACCTTTCGATTTTCCTTTTCCAGTTTCTTGTAATCCAGAAAGAAACGCTCCAGTTCTTTCAGTCGATGCGGAGGCAATTCTTCCAATTCGCTGTAATGATTGTATTCTGGAT
>JBHIXQ010000049.1:0-10418 GCA_041984705.1 Leptonemataceae bacterium
AATACCGGTACGGCTATAAAAGCAGTCCAGTAATCAAATTTCATCATCCATTCAAAGGCAGATACATCTGGCTCGGGAAACCAGCCCTGAATGTACTTCTCTGTAAGAAGCATTCGAAGAGCAATTGTTGCATTGAATACTGCAAACCAGAGGCTTGCCCTGTCCTCAGGTCTTTGCGAGAACAGACCCAGATGATAGAGCGACATCAAAAGCAGGACGCCCAGAACCAGGAAATCCCGGGCTCGCTTGGTTTCTCGTTGCGAAAGCAAATCTTTCTCTGTTCCCAGAATTAGAGGATAGATCGCGCCTCCTATGCTATCGTGATAGTTGGCTACCTGCAGAACAATCCATAGAGGAGAAACCAGTGGCAGATGCTGGGGTACGGAAGTGTCTTCTGAAGTACCCACAACTCCGTTGCTCATCACCGGTCCGGTGACCTGCCCCTCGGAGTAGAGATAGATGCGATACGCAGTCAGGGCATCTTTCATGCGAAATGCCAGGCGATTCATATCATCGGATTTGAGTCCTGTGTATCTCAGTAAAAAGGTCCCATGGCCCAGGCCAGGTATACGGCTCTGATCATTCAGCTTCACACCGTTCCATCGTCCTGGTAATCGAACAGAAACGAAGGCGGAATCCGTTTGGTTCGCTGCAGGATCATCATTAATTTCTGGAGGCGAGAGTTTTGCTTCCAGTTTTTCCAGGACGGCGGGAAGTTCCCTGGCCGTGGGCAATTGATTCCAGAGGAGTAGCCATTCTCCGCGAAGCTCCACGGGTCCAGATTTTGAGAACGAATACCCTGAAAAATCAATGAATCCATTCTTGATACCGGGTTTGGATGCGGACGTACGCGGACAGGCAGCCAGAACGAATAGAGCCGGCAGCAACAGCAAAATCTTCAAGCGCCTGCGTAGCATAATGTAGAAGACTCCGAATTGAGGCCGCAGAAGCAAAAGAAATTCCTGAATCAACTGTTCATTTATTCAGTTCTTTCCGGTAAGCTCTCGAATTACTCGAAAGAGACTGGCCTGCCATACCGGTTTTACCAGGTACAGGGTCATACCGGCAGCATGTAGCTTTTCTTCGCTGGGGTCTTCTGCCGCGGCTGAAAGCGCAATAATGGGTACATCGGTATTCGCGCTGCGAATAATTCGAGCCGCTTCAAATCCATTCAGTCCGGGCATATTGATGTCCAGGATGATCAGATCATAGGACTCCGAGGTGGCCTGTTTGCAGGCCGAATCCCCATCCGGCACAATTCGCACCTGGCAATTCATCTCTGCCAGCATTCTCTCCATCAGGATCTGGTTGGATGGATTGTCCTCGGCTACCAGAATACGCGGTGCCTCCTGAAATTTCGGATTATCCGGAATCTCGGTCACATCTGCTGCCTCCGATTCGGCAGACTTGCGAACCTCAATCTCAAGTCTGAAGTCGGTGCCCACACATTCCGGAAACTCTTCCCGCAGCATTCTCGATGGTGATTCTACAAAAACATTGCCATCCATCTTCTGGGCCAGCTGCTGCACAATGTAGAGCCCCAGGCCTACGCCGGGAACTACATCATCGCCATGTCTTCTTACTCGGGAAAAGATTCGAAAGATGTTTTCATGCTCTTCTTCTGGAATTCCTGCCCCTGTATCGGATACGTCTATGGCCAGACGAATATGGTCTTCTCTTCTAGCGGGCACCTGGTCTACGGTCACCCGGATGAAGCCCTTCTCTGCATACTTGATGGCATTGGAGACAAGGTTCGTTACCATCTGTTTGATTCTGCCAGCATCCCCGATGGCCCTCGTGGGTACAGAATCCGAAATCGAAAACTCGAATGTGCGGTCATACCGCCTTGCATTGTACTGGTAGGCCAGGAGAGTATGCTCAAGTATATCTCTCAGGCGCAGTGGCTCCATCCGGAGGTTCAGCTCTTCGCTTTCCAGTTGTGTCGCTTCCAGTAAATCGCTTAGAAGCCTGAGCAAGGTATCTCCGGAAGAATGGATTACTTTTAATAATTGTTCATGCTCGGAGTCCATACTCTCACGAAGCAATAGATCTGTAAGGCCCAGAATGGCATTCAGTGGAGTTCGAATTTCATGACTCAGTTTGGCCATAAAGCGGTTTTTGGCTGCAGATTCGCTTTGAAGATTGGCCACAGTCCGCAGAAGTGAGGTTTGATAGTATTCCAGTTCGGTAATGTCGCGCGCATTGACTACCAGCATGGGCTCGTCTGCGATGTCATAATCCAGGCGAAACGTACCTTCCAGTATGCGAAAAGAGCCATTCTTATGCTTGTAGCGGTAGCGAACATCCGGAGGAATAAGATCTCCTGATACCAGTTGCTCCACCAATCGCAGAACACGGGGGCGGTCGTCTGGATGTATCAGCTCTGCAGCATCCATCCCTTCCAGGTCAGCTTGAGTGTAGCCAAGCAGAGCCTGCTGAGCCGGGGTAGAATACTGAATCCTGTTATTTAGATCGAATACTCCAATTAAATCCCGGGCATTTTCCACGAGAGAGCGAAACCGCCGTTCCTGCTCTTCAAGTTTCTTTCTGGACTGAACTAGATTCTTTCTTTCCTGGCGGCCTGCCATGATTCCAGCCATGGCCTCGGTAAGTGCATTCAATTCGTTTAGAGACTCTTCAGTGTAGGGCTCCGTGCTATTGCCTGCAACTGCAATGGCGATGGTGCGACCCTGATAGACCAGCGGAATACCCAGAAATCTATGTATGGGGCTATGACCATCAGGCAGACTTCCGCTGGAACGTTGATCCGCAGTGCCGTGATTCGCGATAACCGGTTTTCCTGTGCGAATGGCCGCCCCGTACAGACTGTCCATCCGGTCAAAAGTGGAGATTCCTTTTTCAACTCCGGACAGCCAGTTTCGGGACCAGTCATCCCAGGAAATGTCTGTAATTGCGCGAATGTTTAACCTTTCTGAATCCTCACCCAGTTCCCCGATGAATCCCAGTGGGCTGTCTGTATAATTCAGGAAAGTGGAAAGCATTCGGTAATAAATCTGGTCGGAGTCAGGATCTTTTAGATGGTCCAGCATTAGCTGCCGAATTTCGCTGAGAAGGATTCTGTTTCGTTCTACTTTTCGCTCGGCCTCGATTCGCTCTGTGACATTGCTTATAGAAGCAATGGCTTCAACGTCACCGCTCTTTCTGCGAAAGGACAAACCTATGTTTAAATGTAGATCATGGCCCTGTTTATGGCGTCCTCTCAGGACCCGGCCTCTTTCCATCAACTTACTTTCCGGTTTTTGAAAATAGGACTCCACCATCCTTTCGTGAACCTTTTGAATGGATTCCGGAATTAGCAGTGAAAGCGGCTGGCCCCTCAATTCATCTTTATTGTAGCCAAATATATTTCTTACAACCGTATTGCATTCGCGGATGTATCCAGAATGATCGCAAACCAGGATCCCTACGGGCAGTCCCTCAAAGAAGTGCTGATCTAGCACAGATCTGGATTCCTGTTCCATCATAATGATTACTAACTTCTAGCAATTGCACCTAGTGTCCTGGGGGAATTTCAGGCAGGGAAGCAATAGCGTCGTCAGTATATCAGATCGGCTCTACCTTTCAAGTAGATAAGACGGGAATACAAATTGAAATCGCTCGTAGCCATAACAGTGTGGAAATCTATTGATTGCAGCTGGAGTCGAGGGGAGCCAGGAGAGCTACAGAGACTCATTCGCAGTTTCACTTCGCGGCTACTTAGAGTCCATTGGAGGTCTGTCTGGTGAGTACGTAATGTACGATTCGATCCTGATCACCCGGTCGAATTCGTTCAAATGCAAAGTGAAAGCCCGCCCGGGAGCCCTTGACGAATCGCACGGTGCACTCAATCCATTGATCCTCCAGATGAATTCGACAGGGAAGCACCGAATCCTCCAGGTCCAGTGCATAAAGGGATTCCGGAATTCTTTCTATGGCAAAACCACCGCCTCCGATGTTTGTAATCAGAACATTATGCCCGGAAAGTGCCGCCGAAATGGCGCCAGGAGTGCGAACGAATCCACGGCGATGAAGTCTCTGAACCTCTTCTGAATGCTCCAATTCAATTACGATTTGCCGGGAGTTTATAGGCTCCTGCTGCTCCGGTGCTGGCGAGGATTCCGGATTTCCGGCCATGGTATCCCCTGGTGTTGAAAGTTCCCGGGTGGAATCAATTTTTATAATTCTGCACTGGCACTGATGCAGTACGCCGTTTTTCTCCCAGGATATTCGTACCAGACGTCCCGGAGCCAATTGCGCTTCCATAGGGGACGGGGATATGATTCGCAGGGACCTGGAATCGTTGCTCAGTACCTGAAATTCCAGCGAAACATCTTCCTCTGCCTGCACAGATATTGCGTGTCCCGGATTGAGCTCTTCCGTGGACTGAGTCATTCCACTGAATCCATGCCCCAATCCCAGAATGGGTTTAAGCAACCTGAGGGGCCGACGCAGATCCGGCTGCTCTTCGATAAGAAGGCCCGCGAATCGATCAAACAGAGATGGATCTCTAAACAGTCGATGGATTTCGAAGTCTCGCTGCGCCTGTTCCATGGCATGGGCCAGATCTTCCATTAGCTGTACTGCAGATGGAGGTAACGTCCTTTCTTCCAGTTCCCTTTCGAACAGGGCTCTACTTCTGTCTCGGGCCCGATTACTCTTTGCTGTATCTGATTTTCTCTGCAACCAGACAATGAGGATTACCACAAGCATCAGGCCTGCCAGAAATCCCAGGAACTCCTCCAGAGTGGCACCCTGAACTCCCTGGCCCAGGCCGCTGACGAATTCCTGAACCCTTTTTTCGTTCCAGAAAGGCATGGAATTCTATTACTTGAATTTCCTGGATTCGTCTCCCTGCATCTTGCGAAATAAAGCCATTTGCCCCAGATGGTAGGCATTGTGATCTATCAGCAGTATGGCCTGCCTGGCCAGAGTCTGGCCGGTGCCATGGGCGAAAGGCGCAAACAAATCCTTGCTTTCATCCTGAATAAGAAGGATCATTTCTTCACGGTCAAAGCGAAACTCCTTCATCGAGCGATCCCAGGCCTCTGAGTCTGGAGGCTCCGGCTTTTCGGGCCAGTAATCGGCGGGCCAGTTTAGATGCCTGTAGCTGGAGCTACGACTGAAATCCAGGATATCCTTCTGAGCAATTCGCAGATGCTCCAGAAGCTGGTAGGGACTGTATTTTTGCCCTGGAATAATGCGTCCCTGTAATTCTGCAGGATAATCAGTCAGTACTTCTTCTGCGCTTACATGGGCATCGCCCCAGGAAAGTGCACGGGAAAGTAGCTCGCGAAGTTCTTCCATAGGCTAAGGATTGCAGGCCTCCTTGCTGGAGGCAAGAGAAAGCAGCATTTTATAGGTCCAGAATCATCTCCAGGATCACATCCAGGAGGCTCCCGAGCTGATCTCTGGTATGGCAGCTATGGATGGCGATTCGCAGTCTGCTGGAGCCCGGAGCCACGGTAGGGGGGCGAATGGCACGCACATCCATTCCCATTTCCTTCAATCGCCGGGATGTTTTGAGGCAGACATCGGCTTCGCCCAGCACCACAGGTATTATCGCAGATTGGGAAGAAACCTGGATTCGATTTTCTTTGAGTAGCTTTCTGAAATAGTCTACATTGTCGCGCAGCGCAGCGATTCGGTGGTCGTAGACATGGGATCTAAAATTCTCCAGGATTCTGGTGATCAGAGCCGCAAGTACAGGTGGCTGGGCTGTGGAGAAAACGAAGGATCGGGCGCGGTTTACCAGAAACTGTCGAAGTAGTGGATGACCGGCTACAAAGGCACCCATAATTCCAGGAGCCTTTCCCAGAGGAGCGCTCAGTATTACATGCGAATAGGGATCCCTGCCTGCCAGCTCCTTTTTGAGCGAAGCCAGAAGTCCTGCCCCTGGGTTTCCTGGGGAGCCGTAGTAGCCCAGAGCATGAGCTTCATCCAGAAACAGAGTTGCATCGTACTTTCTGCATAGATCCAGCAGGCCTGCCAGGTCAGGAATATCTCCATCCATGCTGAAGACAGATTCGCACAGAATCCACCGTCTCTTTCTGGGAATTTTTTTCTTCAATAGAGATTCCAGATGATTCAAATCATTGTGCTGGAAATATTGTTTCTGGGCTCCGGACAGGCGAACTCCATCCAGCAGGCTGGCATGACAGAGTCGATCGCAGAATGCAATGTCGCCCGGGCCGGTAAGGGCGGAGAGCGCCCCTACGTTGGCGCTATATCCGCTTTGAAACAGGAGTGAGGAGGGGGTTTCGGCCCAGGCGTTGAACGCATTCTCTGCTTCGTCGAAAGAAGGCCAGTGTCCACGAATCAATCGGGAGCCGGTACTTCCAACTGTAACGTTAGTTCCCGGATGCTCCTTTAGCAGTTCCTGAAGTAGCTTCCAATGACTTCCATCGCTGTTCAGGCAGAGATAGTCGTTAGAAGAAAAATCCAGAAGTTCCGGTTCAAATCTCAATTGTCGATGTAGAGATTGACTTTCCCAGTTCTTAATTTCCCTTTCCAGATGTTCAAGATAGGACACAGATCCAGTGCTCTACTGCCGGGCGATGGATCAATGATTTTAGACATGCTGCGGCAATTTTGGTCGACAGAGTTCGTCATTTTTTATTAAGTTTTTTCTGTGTCCAGTTGCGCTCTTTTTACCCACGAACTGTTTTTGAAGCATGATACAGGGATGATGCATCCAGAATCCGCCCGGAGGTTGGAAGCCATTGTGAGCCGCATGGAAAAGACTGGCTCCATCAGCCGGTTCGCGTCCCTGCAGCCAAGATATGCGTCAAGAGAGGAGATTGGATTGGTTCATGCCACGGACTATGTGGATGTAGTGGAGCTGTATTCGAAAAGCGAAAGATCTCTGGACGGAGACACTGTAACCAGCAAGCATTCCTTCGAAGCAGCTACCATGGCTGCAGGTGCGGGGCTGGCGGCCGCCGATGCGATTCATCAGGGAGATATAGATCGGGCTCTTCTTCTGGTGCGACCACCGGGACATCACAGTCTTCCTCAGAAAGCCATGGGTTTCTGTCTATTCAACAACATCGCCATTACAGCTCGTTATCTGCAATCCCTGGGCTATAAGAGACCGGCTATTCTGGACTGGGATGTGCATCATGGTAATGGAACCCAGGATATGTTTTACTCCGATCCAGATGTACTCTTTATTAGTCTGCATCAGTTTCCTTTCTATCCAGGGACCGGTGCCGCGGCCGAGCAGGGAGCCGGTGCCGGTCAGGGATATACAATGAATATTCCTCTGGGAGCAGGCACCGAAGAGATTACATACCGTGAGGCTTTCCAGGGTCCCATACAGAAAAAGCTGGAAGACTTTCAGCCAGACATCCTGCTAATCAGTGCCGGTTTCGATGCTCATGAAAAGGATCCACTGGCTTCTATGGAGCTTCGCACAGCCAGTTTCGAATGGATGAGCCAGTGGGCTCTGGGTTTCGCCCGCGAAAACTGTCAGGGAAGGATCATTTCTTTTCTGGAAGGCGGTTACCATCTGGATGCTCTGGCCGAGTCCGTAGAGGTGCATGCCACAACGCTGCTGGGCTAGAACTCACCGCCCAGACTTTCCAGGCCTCGCTGTATCCAGATTCTGGTTTCTGCAGGGTCTATGACGCCATCGATTTCCAGATAGGAGGCCATGTTGATGGCTTTTCCTCGTTCCAGGGCTTCCGCCAGGAGCTCTTCGTAACGCTTATGGCGTTCATCCCAATCTCGAATTTCTGCCAGTTCCTTTTGAAATCCAATTTTTACCTCTCCTTCCAGGCCCATGGCGCCGAATTCGCCGGTGGGCCAGGAGATGGTAAAGACCGGAGCATGGAAACTACCGCCAGCCATAGCCATCGCTCCCAGACCGTAGCCTCTTCGCAGAATTACAGTAAACATAGGCACCGAGATTTCTGCTCCGGCGCTGAAGAGTTCCGGGGCCCAGCGTACCAGGCCTCTGGATTCCGCATCAGGGCCTACCATAAAGCCAGGAGTATCGCATAAAGATAGTACCGGAAGCTTGCCTGAGTCGCAAAGCCGAAGAAAGCTAGATGCCTTATCGGCAGCATCTGCATCGATGGCCCCCGCCAGAAAATTTGGATTGCTGGCCATCAGTCCCATTGGTCGCCCGGCGATTCGAATTAAACCGGTAATGATAGACTTTCCGTACGCTGCCTTCAGTTCCAGAAAGGAGTCATTATCGCACAGCAATTGAATCAATCTGTGGATGTCATAGGTTCTTTTGCGATTTTCAGGAACCAGATGACGTAGGATCCGTTGATCCTGAATTTGGCCTGCCGGCAGGGGGCCCTGGAAGTAAGATAGACATTTCTGAGCAACAGCGACGGCCTCTGAATCGTTATCGGTCAGAATGTCTACTACTCCAGTGCGATGATGCATTTCTGCAGGTCCCACTTCCTCTGCGCGAAAACTGCCCAGACCTCCCCCTTTGATCATGACGGGGCCGCCCATACCTATGGTGGCCTCTCTGGTAGCGATGCGAATATCGCTGGCCCCAAATAATGCGGCATTCCCTGCAAAGCAGCGACCATCCGCGATGGCTATGCGAAAGGATCGATTCTTCAAGGCAGCATACTGGCGAAAGGTTGGCAGATCCAGGCCGGCCACCGCCGGAACATCCACTTCTCCTGGTCGTCCACCTCCTCCTTCTGTGAAGAGGATCATGGGTAGGCCCAGTTTTTGAACTACATGAATGAGTCTATCTGTCTTTTTATGATTAAAGGCACCCTGGGTGCCGGCAAAGACTGTATAATCATAGGACATGACAGCGCAGCGTGCCAGTTCCGATCCAAAGCTTTTTGCATTAACAGTGGCCAGACCGGTAATCAATCCATCTGCTGGAGAAATTCGAATCAATTCCTCCAGACTGCGCCTCCGTCTCTGGGCTGCCAGAGCCAGGGCTCCATACTCTATGAAGCTGCCCTCATCGCAAAGCCTTGCTATGTTTTCTCTGGCAGTGTTTTGCTTTCTTTTATGGCGTTTGCTTTTAGCCTGCAGGCGGCGCTCGTCCTGATTGACTGCGTGTCGCTCCAGAACTTCCTGCAGATCCGGACGAACCACCTCCAGGTCCATGCCGGACTCAACGCTCAGCTCCTCCTCTTCGCCGGTGGGACGAATGAGCATGAGGATTTCTTCTGATGATACGGGATCGCCGGCCGAGAAAAATACCTTCTCCACAAATCCGCTTACCGGACTGGATATCTCGTTTTCCATTTTCATGGCAGAAAGCAAAGCCAGAGCCTCTCCGGCTCTAATGCGATCTCCCTCTTCGGCTTTCCACTCCAGAAGTTGGCCGGACATAGGACTGCGAATCTCCTGCAGGCCCTCATGAAACTCTTCGTACTGATGGGCTCGATCTGTCGCAGATTCTGAAATCCCTGGAACCGATGGGCCCGACGATGTTCCGGAAGCCGGGAACGCTCCTGTTGCTACTTTGGCTCCCTTTGCTGAAATCCATCCGGGATTCCCTCTAGAATCGCGGATGCGCTTCGGTCCAGAAGTCCCGTATCTACAGAAAATCTTTCCAGGAAGGGTTGATTCAAGATAGAAAGCAAAATTCCCTGATTGGTAGGGGGTCCACTCAGTACCAGCTCATTTAAAGCTGCTTTTGAGCGGGACCAGAGGCCGGAAAGATCTTCGCTGCGGTTGAAAACAATTACCTTGGCAATGAGCGAATCATAGGTGGAGGGAGCATTGTAGCCGGAATATGCATGGCTTTCCATGCGAATTCCCGCTCCTCCCGGAGGTATGTAACTTTGAATATTGCCCGCAGAAGGAAACACTGTCCCATTCGCGTCGATGGATTCCATATTGATCCGAAATTGCGCGGCATAGCCCTTTCTGGGACTCATCGAATCGAGACCCAGATCTGATACACTCTCTCCACTGGCGATGCGCAATTGTAGGGCCACCAGGTCAATGTCGTAGATTTCTTCTGTGATAGTATGCTCTACCTGCAGTCTTGGATTGGCTTCAATAAACACTGACCGATTTGTCTGCGGCTGGTACAGAAATTCGAATGTAGCCAGACTACGAAGGCCGCTGGCTCGGGCCAGTTTCAATGCATACCGCTGAAGTTCATCGGAAACCTCCGGCGAAAGTCCCGGCGGTGGCGAAATCTCCAGAACCTTTTGATGTCTTCTTTGCAAGGAGCAGCTATAACCTCATTAAAAGTTGACGGTGTTACTCATGAATTTACATCAATTCCTGGAGTTTTAGAGGATATATCAGAGATTATTCTTAATCTTAAAAAATTAAGAGTAAAACAATTGTCAAAAAGAAAGTTTTGGGCACAAATTTGACAGTGGTAGTAATCCCTATGCCTTAAAAGAATTATTGTTATTATGTACATCCTGAAAATTAGAAAAATAATGGTTTGTTTATTGATGTTTCAGAGAAGG
>JBHIXQ010000050.1:0-10387 GCA_041984705.1 Leptonemataceae bacterium
CCTCATCCATTTTGGAGCCTGTTTCAATCAGCGCTGTTGCAATAATGGTAAGGGAGCCACCATGCTCGATGTTTCGAGCGGCGCCAAAGAAGCGCTTGGGCTTATGCAAAGCGTTGGAATCCACACCACCGGACAGAATCTTGCCAGATGTAGGAATGACCTGGTTGTAGGCGCGAGCAAGACGAGTAATGGAATCCAGAAGAATTACCACATCTCTGCCATGTTCAACCTGTCTTTTGGCCTTTTCGATGACCATTTCAGCAACCTGCACGTGTCTGCTGGCCGGCTCATCGAATGTAGAGCTTACAACCTCTCCATCCACGTTTCGAGCCATATCCGTCACCTCTTCCGGCCGTTCATCGATCAACAGAACGATAAGCACTACTTCGGGATTGTTCGAGGTTATGGCATTGGCCACATTCTGCATCAGTATGGTTTTACCTACCCGGGGAGGTGCAACAATCAGACCTCTCTGTCCCTTTCCAATGGGGGTAAAAAGGTCGATGATCCGGGTATCAAGCTGCCCCGGATTCCACTCCATCACCAGACGTTCGTTGGGATAAAGTGGAGTCAGGTTATCAAATAGAATTCTGCGACCCACCTGATCGGGTGTTTCGCCGTTTACTGTGTCTACCCGTAGCATGGCAAAGAAGCGTTCGCTGTCTTTGGGTGGTCGGATCTGACCTGTAATCGTATCCCCGGTGCGAAGACCCAGATGTCGGATTTGCGATGGACTGACGTAGATATCATCAGGACCGGACAGATAGTTGTAGTCCGGACTACGCAGGAAGCCGTATCCACCTTCCTGCATCCTTTCCAGAGTTCCAGAGGCATAAACTACCCCGTTTCTCTCCGCCTGCTTCTGTAAAATTCCAAAAATCAGGTTCTGTTTCTTGAGGCCGGCTGTAGTCTCCACTCCCATGTCTTCTGCGATACGGGAAAGGTCCTCAATAGGCATGGCCTTGATTTCGCTTAGGTCGATGGGTGGAGGGGGCGGTTCATTGGATTTCTTTTTGGGCCCTTTACGACCGTTTCGGTTTTCCTCATCGTCGGAAGCGTTGTTGTCCGCTTCCATCAGGGCTTCCTGTTCCAGTAGCTCCTCTGTGTCCGATGGGGAAGATTTCTTTCGCCCGTTATCAGATGAACGGGAAGATTTTTTGCGTGATGTTTTTCTCACGGCAGGCATATGAACTCCTGTGGGATTGTGTCAGGGACATAATCGATGGTAGGTTTAGGTATAGCGCTGGAATAGAACGGAAAGCATCCGAAAACTCGCCTTCTGGCGTGGTTAGATCAATCCTATGGATTCCGTCCGATCTCGGGGATAAATTCGATTGGACGTTGGGCTTTTCCGCGAAGCTTACGCCAGCGGTGCCTATATATTACAGAGGCCCCTTTCCGGGTCAAGAATTAAATAAAACTATGATAAAAACGGCAGGTGACCTTACGGCCCATCAAAACTTGATATATAGCCTTGGATCCACCGTTTTACCGTTTCGGATTACTTCGAAATGTAAATGAGGACCGGTGCTCATTCCGGTACTTCCGGATACCCCGATGTTCTGACCGCCTTTCACGGTTTGCCCCACTCGCACATTGATGCGGCTGAGGTGGGCATACAGTGTTTTCAGGCCATTATCGTGTTTGATGATAATGGCTCTACCATAGGATCCCATCCAACCTGCGTAGGTAACAACTCCATTTCGCGCGGATCGAATGTAGGTGTAGCGAGCGGCAATGTCAAGGCCGCCATGAAACTGGCGATAGCGATAAATGGGATGCACTCTCCAGCCATATCCGCTGGTTGTGCGGCCCCAGACCGGTCTGAACCAGGTTGGTGGAGGCTCGGGTACCTTGGCATTGGGTAGAAAGATCGTCTCACCGGGCTTCAAGAGATCCAGATTGGCCACATCCGGATTGTCCTTTCGGATATCTTCCAGTTTGACACTGTAGTATTCCGCCACTTTGGCGATACGATCGTTCTTTTTGATCTTATATGTAAGTCCAGATCAGTTCAATATGGTCAGTTTCTGACCGGGCCGAAGCACAGAATGCACACCCATTTCATTGGAGCGCGCAATAAGCTTCATAGGCACCTTGAACTTGGCAGAAATCTGACTCAGGGTATCACCGTTGCGTACGGTGTATTTAATCACCTTGCCGTCTTCTCCTCCCTCCGGCTGGTCTTCCGTCAGGAGTTTCTCTTTTAGAGCATCCGACTTTTTCTCCAACTCTATAGGAGAAAGCTTACCTTCCATTTTCTTGAGCTCTTCCACCTCGGTGAGCTCTTGAGTGGTGGTTGCAGTGCCGGAATTGGACAGGAGGCTGAATACGCCAAAGAATAATACAGAAAGAGCCATTACACCCAGAGCCTGGTTTCGGATTTTTCCGAGAGCCAGATCCACGCGACCAATAATGGGCCTGGTTTTGCCGGGGAATGAGTAGAGAAAGCTACCGCCGCCAAGATGGATCAGGGAAAATCGCCCCTGAAGCTCAAATCGGTGCTTGCTATGCCTATTTTTGAATCGGCGGTGGTGCATGCTATAGGATCAATCGGCCAATCAACATAATCCGGGCATTATTTTTCCGGAGTTTTGACGGATCCGTAAGCCTCCTCAACAATTTTCTTCACATCTTTCTTCTGGCCGCCGGTAATATTCACTCGGCCCTGGGCAATGGTGCCCGGAGCAATGTGCAGAATTGGAGAATCGATGTCTCCCATCAGCTTACCGGACTTCTCCAGCCGAACTTCTTCTTCTGCTTTAATATTGCCTATCATGGTGCCGGACATAGTTACATTCCGAGCATTGATGTTGGTTTTCACTTTCCCGGTTTCACCGACATGGAGTTCATCCTCGGTTTTGATTTCCCCTTCGAATTTTCCGTCAATCCGCAGGGAACCGGATATATAGAATTTGCCCTCGAATATAGAACCGGGGCCAATTACACTGTTCAGCTGATCATTTCTGGTGGCCATACTGGCTCAGAGTCCCGAGGGCGGCCATTTTTCGCAATCAGATTTCCATTTTTGGGCCATTTTGGTCGCTTTTAATTGAACGGTTCTGGATTTTTTTCCGTCCACTAATCCCTTTTCTGGCAGCCTACGCCGCCTGCATCAGCCATGCGCCGGTCCGGCCTTATGCACATAGCGTAAGTAATACCACAGAGCCAGAAAATCGTATAGTCCGTGGACTAGTATGGCCACCAGCAAATTATCCGTGTACACCAGGCTTGCACTCAAAAGAAGTCCCATCAAGCCAGCGATGAGAGCATATATGGGAGTCACCCAGTGGACCAGTCCAAACAGAACTGCGGTAAGAATCACTGCTGCCGGAAGACCCAGCCAGTCAGAAATCCAGAGATGAAAGAAACCTCTAAACAACAGCTCCTCCCCTACTCCGGCGAGTATTGAAAGCCAGAATAGATCTGAAAGATAGAGTCCGCGAAAGAGAGGCAGGATTACCTGGTCCAGTTTGCTTCGCAACAGGCGAAGGGGTTCCAGGTTTAGCTTTCCAATTAGTAGAAATCCCAGAAACATAGGAATAATAGCTGCAAGGCCCAGGGCATCCGGCCACCGCTCCAGCTCCACATGAATCATGGCCAGCGGCTGATAACCGAATAAATAGCCCAGGCCGATGGCCAGAAGTCCCATGCCACCTTCCACAAAGACAGCCATGCGAAGCATGCTACCCTGATCGGGAGGCTCGATTTGTTTTTCTGGTTCCAGCTGGATTTCCTGTGTTATTGCGGGCTCCATCTGGCCCGCTTACCGGACAGGATGCGAATGCTTCCTATGGAAGCAAAGAAAAAACCTGATTGATGTTAGAGCCCAGAGTGCGCTTCGGGCCCCGGGCCTTCGCCGTCCTCCAGCACCCAGGGGGCCGGGATACTCTGATTAAGATTTAATGCAAAACAGCCATAGCATTAAATGAAACGGGACGCCTATTGGATGAGCATGGGCCGCTAGAGGCATTCGCCTATGATGTAATAGTGATTCCCTGACTCTCCGAAAGCTCTTGCTGCTTGCTCTTGCAGATCTGGATCCATGGACACTATCACCGGTCGGCCGCCACAGCTGAATTTGGTTGCCTCCTGGATGCAGCGAGAATCTATTTCCGGACCAGCACAACGAGTGATCACCATCTGCCGATTGTTAATCATCGCTTTTCGCTGCTGCAAAGTAGGGCCGCAGCCAATCATTACAAATAGAAAAAGCAACGCAGCAAAACCGTTCAGTAACTTCATCCAATCTTTCTAATGCGGATGCTAAAATGGTCAATCCTTTATAGATTGATTATTAGTATTTTTGTAGATCGGTACAGTTTTATCTTTGGACTGCCAGAGGAATCTGCTCGCTCTACCATTGAGCCGGCAATTCCGGTCTTCGCAAAATTCCGTCTTCCAGAGTACGGTTCACAATAATGATATTCTTTCTGGCCCGGGATGCAGCCCGGCTTTCTGCACGACTGAGCATCTCATTATAAAGGGAAATGGCATCATTAAATTCATGTTCCTGAATATGCAGAAAGGCTCTGCGCTCCAGCACTGTGCCAATATCCATGGCAGCAAGACCGGTGCGAACATCCCCCAGACGTTCATCTACGTCTGGCTGTTCAATGTATAGCAACCTGTAATACTGTCGCCTGGTTTCTGGATCGTCGGATGTGCGAAGCTGCTGTTTTAGAGTCAGAATACGTTCTTTGAGATCATTTTGCTCCTGAACAATGCGATCCCTTTCTGCTTCAAGTTCGAAATAAATTTCTCTGGCCTGATCCAATCGACTTTTTTCCTGATCCGTCCTGCGAATCTTTCGATTTAATTCAGCCATGTGATTCTGGATGCGAAAACGTACCCTTTGACGCTCCAGTTCCAGAGCAAAATCATCCTGACGGGCCCCCGGTAATTCCTGAAGTACCTGTTCGTAGAGCTCCATGCTCCTTCTGCGCTGTCCGGTATGCTGGAAATAGAGCTCCGCCAGATGATAGCGAGCCTGCTGATTTCGAGTCAGTAAACCCTGACCTGGTTCATCGGCTGCGACCCTGGACAGCAATTCCTCATAGATTTCAATTGCTTTTAAGTACCGGCGCTCATCTGTATACAGGCCGGCAAGATTGCTCATCCGGTTGTTGATTCTTGTTTCGTCTACAGTTCCCGGATTCGCTGCATTGCGCTCTTTTGCCAGTTCCAGAAAGCGTCTTTCGAATTCTATTGCGTAGCCTGTTTTTCTACTTCTGGAGTATTCCTCCGAAAGTGCCTCAAGAAATTTCAGGCGATCTGGATCGATGCGATGAGCCAGCTCCAGAAGTATTCCGTAGCCCACAAAGTTAGAGAACTCTGTCCTTTCGGGAACGGTAGGGGAATCGCCATAGAACTGGGATTTCTGAGTCAATCTCTGATGTTGCTTGTTTTCTTTTTCAATCTCCCTGGTCAGTTCGGCCATGCGAAACACCAGATCACCGCTCTTTTGTTCTTTATCTCTCTTGTAGTCCAGATAGGCACCGGTGCGGATACTTTCCATCTGATCTACAATGGTCTGCATCTGATTTTCCATTTGCTGCAACTGTTGCTCTTCTGCTGCAGGATCGGCCTGGCCTCCTCGAAGAAGTACAGATCGGGCTACGGCCGGCTGCTTTCTCTGCTGTTCCAGGTCCTTTTTGAGCTCGGTGTACTCCTCCATAAGATTGCGAAATCTACGAGCCTCATTGGCCCACTGGTTATTGGATTCCTGGGCGATTCGATCCGGATCTGCAAATCCATCCAGCATGGATAGATAGATTCGCTCTCTTTCGGCATCCGTCAAAGGCTGGTTGGCATTGGTCTTAACGGGAAGAAGCGCATTATACGGAATCTCCACCGGATTATAACGAAATGCCTGATTGTATTCGGCCAGAGCCCGGCGCATATCTCCCTGACGTTCATAGCACTGGCCCAGAAGTACATGCAGCCAGCTGGATTAATCGCACCAGGTTCACATCCCAGTGTTCCCTACCTTCTGGAATCTGACTCCTTTCTACCTGGATCCTTTTCTCGGCAGAAAACTGGGAGGTGTACCGGGCGATCTGGCGTTCAATTTCTCCGGCCAATGCATCCAGAGGCTCACCCCCTTCCAGACGATTCTCCAGAGCCTGGATGGTGGCCAGATCAAAAATCTGCTGGGGTTTCTTATAGAGAGAAGGCGGCTCTTCGGCCCGGGCCAAATCAGGTAACAGGCTTGCCGAAAAGAAGACCAGCGCCAGGGAGAATTTCAAGAATGGACGGAGTAGTGCTCGAGAAGGAGATGGATGGAAGCTCTGCATTCCGTTTGGCTGTCTGTATCCGGTGGGTCCAGGGCTTTCCGCCCCCGGCTCTGGCCCCATTGTCGACGCAGAAATTATGTTTCCGGTGGATTCCGTTCCCACCGAAATTCCGGGAATTCCCGGACCGGCTTTGCACAAAGAATCACGGCTCATGGCTGATTCCACGGCTAGCTTTTCATTGCCTGTGCCCGGACGGCAGTAATCTTCCTTTATATGACACTCTAGCGGCATCCCAGGTCCCTGATTTCGGTTCGGCCATTTACGAATCTACCTTAAAAGAAAACAATCAGACAGAAAGATCCAGCAGACAAAGGAAGGACAGTTTTATAGAATCAGCCGATCTTGGACTATGGCGCAAATCCGGTACGAAAATTCCCAGAGCATAGAGGCCAACGCCGAAGACACCATTCTGGAGACCTCCCTCAAGAATGGACTGGAACACATGCATGCCTGTGGTGGCAAAGCACGCTGCTCCACCTGCCGGGTGCTCATCCTGTCCGGCCAGGAAAACCTGGAGCCCCGAAACGAAGCGGAAAGAGCCCTTTCCAGACGACGGGGCCTGGAAAACAATGTGCGGCTGGCCTGTCAGACCAGAGTCAAAGGGCCCATCCATATTCGCAGACTGGTTCTGGATGATCAGGATTATGATGCCGTTCGGTCCAGATCTGTGCGAACCACCGGTAGAGAAGAAAACGTGGCCATCCTGTTTAGCGATGTCCGTAACTTTACTAATTTTTCCGAAAGCAACCTTCCCTACGATATCATCCATTTGCTTAACCGATACTTTGAAACCATGGGCGAAGTGGTGCTGGCCAACGGTGGAATCATAGATAAATACATTGGAGATGGCTTGATGGCCAGCTTTGGTCTGAAAGAAGCAGATCCAGTTTCTATATGTGTTCGAGCCGTGAATGCAGGACTCCAGATGCTGGAAAAGCTGGAAGAGGTGAATCATTACGCGCGAAAGCACCTGGACTACGAAATGAAGATTGGAGTTGGCATCCACTACGGCCCTGTAGTGGTGGGCGAACTGGGCCACCATAGTAATGCAGCATTTACTCTAATTGGAGATTCTGTAAACATGGCCGCTCGCCTGGAATCCAAAACGAAGAAAGCGAAAGCTCCTCTCCTGGTAAGCGAAGAAGTCTTTAAAAATATTAAGCCCTATGTAAGACGAGGAAAAACCTTCCGTGCTCCCCTGAAAGGAAAGACAGGAGACTTTTTGATGTATGAGATTCAGGGCCTGGATCGCAACCTGGCCTGCGATCTGGTGGACAAGGTATTTATGCTTACCCTGGAATCCACGGAAGTCAAAGCCCGCGGTAGTTTCCTATTTCGCTTTGATCGACCGGATAACTTTCAGTTCCGGGCCGGACAGTCATTCGAGATTCGCTTTCCCCGGGATTCAAGAACAGAAAGCAGAACCTTTTCCATCGCCTCTGCGGAGCAGGACCCCTTTATCGAAATCGTTACCCGTGATACAGGCTCGGACTTTAAGAAAAGAATGCTGGAGATGAAGCCAGGAGACCAGGTGATCGCCACCGATGCAGGCGGGCTGTTGAAACTTCCGGATGAGCCGGGAGCATCCCTGGTCTTTCTGGCCGTAGGCATTGGTATCACCCCGCTCTACAGCATGGTTCGAACATTGCTGGGAAGGCAGGCCCATGGAGAAAAGATTCCAGGAATGCTGATGATCTCCAGTAACAGAAACTACGATTCATTTCTATTTCACAGAGAGCTCCTGCATCTTTCACAGGAGCCCGGTTTTTTCTATGTACCTACTCTTACAGGAGATCTTCCAGGTGAATGGAACGAAGAAGTGGGACGGATTACCCCGGAAATGATCCGTCGTCATCTTGTGGAGCCTGAGAAAGCTCAGTATTTTATCTCCGGTCCTCCGCAAGGGGTTCAGGATCTACGAGACACAGTGGCTTCCATGGGGGTAATACCTGGAAACATATTTACAGAAGAATTTTATGGATATAGCTAAGCGGTGATATAAACCTGCACTCATGGATGGCATGAGGATTCAGGATCTGGCAACAGTAGGAGTGAAAACAGGAAAGAACCTTCGTCTCAGAGCATTCTTGTATTCCTGCATTGCAATTTCACTGCTTCTGATCTCCGGAACGCCTGCGTTCTCTGCTCCAATCTATTTCGAAGAAGTGGAATCCTGGGAACCGGACACCACTACCAGGCAGACCCTCGAAAGGTCTCATGCGAAGATTCAAGAGGAAACCGGTCTGAACGTCTGCTTCATCCTGGGACTATACAACTATCAGAACAAAGAGCAATACCAGGCGCTGGACGAAGGCCGATGTGATGGATTTCTATTCATGCTCCAGGATCGAATGGAGTATCAATCCAGAGACCTGGACTACGAACATATCAGTATGGGCTACGATGCCAGCGAGGATGCCTGGCCATCGCACTATGAACTATCGGAACTGGACTTTGTACCGGGGCCTCGTCCGGAAAATCTTCAGTCCAGAAGAATCGAGGCCTTCGCAGAAAGACTAATTCAAAAGACGAATCATCCGGCCATCTACTGGATCCGCGAGATCTACGAAGAGGCTACGGAAGAATACGTACTGCAAATCCTCATCAACTACTGCATTTCTATGGCTCTGGGTCTGGTTCCCGTAGGCCTTTATCTTCTGTATAGATCATTCACAAGAAACCTGGGCATTGGATGGAAGTGGCATTTTCTAGTAGCGGTCTTGCTTCCTTTGATCCTACTATTCATCTATCTGCCAGTACTGAATAGCTTTCATGAGCCCATGAAGAGCAATGCCTATCCGATGTTTCCCATACTGGGTCTGGGATACGCTTTCTGCGCATTCGTAGCCACCTTCTTTCTGGGACAGCGAATCACCGGTGTAGCAGAATGGCCCCCTTACTGGGCCATATTCCTGATCTATCTTCTGGCACCGCTGGCTCTTTTTGCAGCCGGAGCAGCGAAAGGAGCCATCGGTAGTGCAGCATCCGGAGGCGGCTCCGGAGGATCTGGTAAAGGATCCGGCGATAGCTTTAAAGGCTCCGGAGGTACCTTTGGCGGAGGAGGCGCCAGCGGAGGTTGGTAGCTGCGGATTCCGGCAATTAATGGCGAATCCAGCAGAGATATCGCTAGCCGTTCTCCAGGATGCTATGTAGCGGATGTAGATCTAGAAGCCGCTGGTTAAGAATAAATGCACCAGAGGTAAAGTTAGAAATGAGAGAGGAATACCCAGCCCCAGCATCAAGCCGGCCAGTTCTGGATCCATATCATATTCCACACATAGAATACCTGCCGTAATCATGGGAGGCATGGCGGCTTCAAAGATCGTTATTTGAATTGCAGGGGGCCATCCAGCACCGGCCGCGGTCGCATCCCAGCTCCACAGACCGGCTCCGTAAGGTCCTACAATCAGTGCCATGAACGTTACCAGCGCAGGGGTTAGTATCAAGCGAAATAGTAGTCCAGTAGAAAGAGAAAAGATACGACCCGCCAGGGATCGAAAGCGAATCTGAAATCCCACCGCCACCATTGCCACCGGAGTCAGGGTGGATCCGATACTGGAAAGCACCTGTTGCAACGTTTCGCTGTATTCGAAAGGATAAAGGGCCAGAGCAACGGCCAGTGCAATAAAGGGCGGAAAGGTAAGGACCCTTTTCAAGATTCCACGATTGCCTGCTGATACCTCTGCTACTTTGATTCCAGAGGTTGCACTGTTCGCGCCTATCTCCTTTTTTGGATTGATATCGCTTTTCGCGGCCTTCACTTTCTGGCCGTCTTCTATAAATAGCTTCTTTTCACTTTCTATTTTTTCAGACGAGACCAGCAAATACAGCATGCCGAACGTGGACAAACAGAGAAAGCTTCCTGCCTGATCAATCAATATACCGGTTCCCAGGTGTTCGGCGCCGAAGAATGCCTGGATCATGGGAAGACCTACGAAGGACGTGTTTCCCAGCCCCGCGGTAAGAGTCAGGCAAACTATGGTGCTTTTCTTCAAGGCAGCGCGCTTTCCCAGAATGCGAAATACAACCCAGGAAAGACCAAAGATCCAGTGAGGCATAAGAGCCGCGAAAATCAATGAATGATCCCATTT
>JBHIXQ010000051.1:0-10303 GCA_041984705.1 Leptonemataceae bacterium
GTAGAGATAGAATGCAGTTCGGATTTCAGGGCTGCATTTCCACGGTGCTCGGGAATAATACGGGACTGCATAAATGCAAGACAGGCTTCGAAGCGAATTACCAGCTCCTCTTCTCTGACTGGCAACAATCCGTATTCCAGAAGATAGACTACATCGCCTCTGCGAATCAGCTCTTCGCGAATTTCATCCCTGGCCATTCGCAGCATTTCCGCCGGAGGCACGAAGTCAAATGCAGAGGGCTGTAACACCGCCAGAGGATCCACCGCGGCCGTAGGCAACTGAGATAGATCCGGCACCGAAGGTGAATTGATGTCCTTTTCCAGATCCTTCCAGATTTGCTCTTGATTGTATACTGGTCTGCTTTTCAGGAATTGTTCAATGCTGGCCACTGATTGCATCAGTAGCTCCTGGAATAGCTGCTCCGGACCCACCCTTTCATCGCCCCAGTTGGCGATGTAGCAGGGAGTGACCGTCAATTTCGCGGCACCGGGGTCAAACTCGATCAAAAATACCTGAGCGATAAGACGATCGGACATCAGTCGCTGCAGAGTTTCCAGAGCCTCCTTGCGACCATAGTCCAGATTTTCCAGTTCCGGAATCTTGATCCCGGCATGAAAAATAACTCCGTTCTTGATTTGATCCAGGGCAGAAACAGACTTTATGGCCTTGTACAGCGCATGATGGGCCTTTTCCGACAGGTTCGCACCATGGGCAATGGCCTCCGATTCCTTCAGTATATGAAGAAATTCCTTTTTCTGACCTGCAGCGCTCATTGTATCTGGCTTTCCAGTACCGGTATCATCGCTTCCATGGCTTCGGGCACAGAGTCCACTATTTGAAATAGTTTTCTGTCCCCGGGCGATATCAACCCGTATTCTACAAGGAAATCGAAATCTATCAATCTCTCCCAGAATCTTTTTCCATAAAGGAACACAGGTATTTGATTTCGAATATTCATGGTTTGCTGAAGGGTGAGGGTTTCAAACAGCTCATCCAGGGTTCCGAATCCACCTGGAAAGGCGATAAGAGCCCGGGCAAAATACAGGAACCAGAATTTACGGGTAAAGAAATAATGAAAGTCAAAGTTCAGTTCATCGGTAATAAATGGATTGGGATGCTGCTCTCTGGGCAATTCGATATTCAGCCCGATGCTGGGACCGCCAGCATCATAGGCCCCCCGATTCGAAGCCTCCATGATTCCCGGCCCTCCGCCAGTACAAACCAGAAAGCTTCTTCCTTTTGGCTTGGCATGGGTAATGGACCAGCGAGTTAATTCCCGGCTCACCTCCCGGGCGGCGTCGTAAAATGAATCCAGCTCATTCAATCTGGAAGCAGGTCTGGGAGCATCCTGCCTTTTTTCCGGCGAAGGGATTCGTGCAGAACCAAAGAATACAACCGTGTCCGTTACACCCAGCTCCTCGAATCGATGCAACGGATAATGATATTCAGAAAGGATTCGCAGAGAACGTGCATGCTCCGAGTAAAGGAAGTCCGGGTTTTCATAGGCGCGAGGTGGTTTCATGTTTCTCCTGATGGTGCTCTGTATCATATGATCGGCCAGAGCCTGCATGGATTCCAATCCGGTACTCAGTTAAAGCACAGTTGCATTGGACGAGAAAGACATTATTTATTCCAGGTCCCCGCCGTACATGCAGGGGTCCTGACAGAGAAAATCAAATACTGCAGCGTGCAGGCGCCGTTATCAGAGCATAATCTAATTTGTTTTAGCGTGACAGGTGCATCCGGACTGAGCAACTGGTCTATATGCGGATCGCAGTTGATGCCCGGCCATTATCCAACCCTGGAAGTCGCGACGCCCGCTATGTGGCGGGAATGTTTGGAAATCTGGTGTCCAGCTTACCAGATGCAGAGTGGGTTCTACTCTCTAACAAAGCCATCTCTCCAGACTTCGCAAGTTTGCTAACTTCCGGCAGAGTAGAAATCAGAATTGAATCTTCTTTTTTACCTCAGCTGCCTGCGGTATGGATGCAAAGGGCATTGCCAAAGATGGTAGAGAAAGCTGAGGCCCAGGTATTCTGGGGCACCACCGGACTTCTGCCGCGAAACATCAAGAAGAAGCTTCCAGGAATCAAAACCATTCTCAATGTGAACGATGTTAGTTTTCGCACTGCGCCAGAAGAGCTCACATTTATTCCCAGGATGGAGCAGAAATATTTCCTGGAAGAAAGCCTTCAGAGCGCGGATCGAGTACTGTGCCAGTCTCAGAGTTTTCGCGATGAATTAAAGGGGCTCTATCCTTCCATTCCTGAAGACAAGATCAAGGTAATCTATCCAGGAATGAACCCGCCTGCCAGAAAGGTAAGTCATCCGCTGGATCTTCCCTTTTTCTCAGAGCATTTTTATTTGAGCGTGGGCACCATCGAAAAGCGAAAGAACTATAAAGTATTAATGGAAGCCTATCGCAGAGCGCGAAGAGAAAACCCATATCTATACCCGCTGCTCATCGCAGGTAAGAAAGGAAAAGAGATCAAAGAAGAACTGGCAGAGCTCATCGAAGGGGCCTACAGACCGGATGGAATCTACTACATTGAAGCGCCCACAGACGGACAATTGACCTGGCTATACGAAAGCTGTCGAGTGGCCTTCTTTCCTTCTCTGCATGAGAGCTTTCCTCTGCGAGTGCTGGAATCATTGATGCATGGAAAGCCAGCCGTGCTATCGGATATCCCCATCATGCGCGAAATCCATCCTCATGGCCGATTCGCTTCTCCTACAGATGTGGAAGCCTGGAAATCCTTTCTTCTGCAAATGCATGGGAAGGAACTGCCCAAACAGGCAACCTTTCAAAGCAAGAAATGGCAGTGGGAAAAACGGAGTGATGAGCTGGTTAAAGAGTTCAAAGAAATCTTCAAATCCGCAAGCTCCTGAACGCAGGCAAAATACGGTGAGCCGAGCCCGGAGCGGGCCCGACCACTTTAAAGATTATTCTACTCCCTGTGCTCCAGGAATGTTTTTCATTAGCTCAGCTTGAGCCGGAGCCAGACATGCAGCGAATTTCAGTTCCTCGCAAGGAGTATTGTTGATACAGTCCTTGACGCCCTGAATGCTATTGGGTGCTTTCTTTTCGATTTCAACCAGAGATTTCTTGCATTGTTCGCCTACATTTGCATTGGCAGGCAGAGCCGGATTATTCTGGATTTCCTGCATGCTTTTGTCGCATTTCAGAACTTTCTGGCAAGCAGCATCATACTGAGACAGATCTGGCTTATCGCCCCCGCACTGAGTGGCAGCCATTCCGGCTACAATGGCGAGGCTGAGTAGTATTCTCGATGTGTTCATGGGCTCACCCTGGTCATAACCCACGATTCGTCAAGCCCGAACAGAGCACAGGAATGCCCCGTTATTACCCGAAAACAATCCGCTCAGCGCCCGGAAAGGTTTTGTTTGACCGGTTTGGCCCTCTCGGGGTCTCTGCTTCTTGCGGATGAATTTCACGTCCTTTCATTTTGTTTTCTTCTTTTTTACCACGCTAATTCTGGGTCACGTTCTGAAAGGACGCCCGCAGAGAGCCTTTCTATTAGCCGCCTCCTACTATTTCTACGGAGTATTTGAGCCTTATTATCTGGTTCTAATCCTTTTCTCCACGGCCTGGGACTATCTGGCTGGAATGGCCATTACAGCCAGGAGGGACTGGGAAAACAGGGGCGGAGCTCAGGGCTTTCTGGCTCGATTACCGGCCAGAACCTATCTAGTTGCCTCGGTTCTGATCAATCTGGCATTGCTGGGATACTTCAAATATACGAACTTTGGCATCACCATTCTGAACGATGTACATCCGCTGGGCAGTACCATGTTTGCGTTTCCGGCAGAGAGCATCCTTCTGCCGGTGGGTATTTCCTTTTATACGTTTCAGTCCATGAGCTATACAATCGACGTGTATCGCGGGGTACTGGAAGCCAGAAAGGATCCCATCGATTTCGCACTGTACGTTACCTTCTTTCCTCAGCTCGTGGCAGGACCCATTGTCAGGGCCACTACCTTTTTACAGCAGCTGGATGAAGGTTACAATATTAGAAAGAACGATATAATCGTAGGAGTTACCCGGATCATCGTGGGCTTCTTTCGCAAGCTCGTGCTTTCGGACAACCTGGCTCCTGTGGTAAACCAGGTGTTTTCCAATCCAGGGGCCTATGGAAGCGTAGATATCTGGGTGGCCTCTTTTGCCTTTGGATGGCAGATATATCTGGACTTCGCAGGCTATACAGATATCGCTCGCGGAGTAGCTCGATTGTTTGGCTACGAGTTTGAAATCAATTTTCTATATCCCATGGCGGCCTCCAGCATCACAGATCACTGGAGCAGATGGCATATTTCCCTTACTACCTGGATTCGAGACTATGTCTTTATTCCCCTGGGCGGCTCTCGCGTTGGGCCGGTGCGAGTGTATGTTAATATTGCCATCGTCTGGCTGGCAACCGGGATCTGGCATGGAGCGGCCTACCATTTTGTTGCCTGGGGTGTGTGGCAGTTTGTCATGATTGCAGCCCACAGAGTATATGGCACCACCGCTCTGGGACAGAGGCTAAAACAGTCCGGAAGTCTGATCTACAACATTGCATCCAGAGTGTTTCTGTTTTTCTGTCTTAGCTTTGGATTCATCTGGTTTAGAGCTCCGGATATGATCACAGCCAATCTGATGCATGGTCGTCAGTTCGGCTTTGAGAACCTGAATGAATCTCTGGTTTTCAACAGTGCATTGTTCTCTCATAATCAACTGAAGGACCTGGGTGAATACATAGTGCTTCTGGGTCTTCTCTGGTTTTATGAGATCTTCTTTAACAGGTATCAGCTGGAATATTTCTGGAAGCCGGAAAACCGAAAGAAGCTCATTGGCATTCTAATTGCGATGATCTATATGATTATTGCAATGACCCCGGCCGAAACTCCAAATTTCCTGTATTTTCAGTTCTAGGGCATCCCGGAGGAATCTTGCCGGCCGTGTAGCAAACACCTCAGGGATCTGCCCTGGCAATGGAACAGTGAAGCCAATCTGCAGGTTGTTCTTTCCTGAGCTGCCAATCTGCTTTCCTGCATTTTCTAAATTTCCTTTCAAATCAGGATACGTCCCGGCTACACCCGTAAGTCCTTTCTGAGAATCCCCTTTTTTACTGGACTTTTCAGGGCCTCCGCAATACGCCATTGGTCCAGATGAAAAAGATTCAGGTAAAACAGGAATTCGATGTACCCCTTCAAAAGCTGCTGGATGCCCGGCAGGAGCGGTACAAGCACCTGGATAAGTTCCCGGAGCTAAAGAATGTCCATATTGAAGAAGAAACCCGGGACGGAGATACACTCAAACAGGTAAGGCATATTGCCATATCGGAATCCCTGCCCCAGGTTGTGGCCACGCTACTGCCCAGCGGTGCCGATACCCTGGTGGAGACCTCCACTTTCCTGGAAACCACGCATGTGCATACATTTCGCGTGGTGCCTGGCGGAGACCTGGATCATCTATTCGTAATTGAAGGCGAAAGCAAATACTACGAACTGGACGGAAATCGTGCAGCGAGAGATTACGATATCAAGGTGACCAGCAAAGCATTTCTGGTAAGCGGACTTGTAGAAGGTGCCATTGCCGATGTCTATGCCAAGCAGCTGGAAAAGGATAAGAAATCTATTCTGAATTTTATTGAGGTGCTGGAGAAGGAAAGTGGTGGAGAATCCTGATTCGGGCCGCGCTGAAGTACTTCTAGAGGCCCTTCCCTACATTCAGAAATTCCATGGAAAGACCATCGTAATCAAGTACGGTGGCGCTGCCATGGAGCAGGCTGCTCTTCAGGACAAATTTGCCCGGGATGTAGTACTACTCCGCTACGTTGGCATGCGACCTGTCATCGTGCATGGCGGAGGTCCTCGCATTAACCGACTGCTGGATCGTCTGGGTATTGCCAGCCAGTTTGTAGACGGTCATCGAGTTACGGACCATGCAGCCATGGAAGTGGCGGAAATGGTGCTCTCCGGTAACATCAACAAAGAAATTGTATCCTTGATTAATCGAGAAGGCGGTCGAGCTGTAGGCATCTCCGGCCGGGACGGCAATCTGGCCACGGCCACAGAGCATTCCATCGAAAAAGCCCTGGACGATGGCTCCACAGAAAAAGTAAGTCTGGGCCGAGTGGGCACCGTAAATGCTCGCTCCGTAGAACCCCAGATCATCCGAGATTTGATCGACAGCGAATATATACCTGTCATCGCACCCATTGCAGCCGATGAAAACGGCGAAAGCATGAATGTTAACGCAGATACCATGGCAGGTGCCATTGCATCCGCTCTGCGAGCCGAAAAGCTGATACTGCTCACCGACACCCGGGGAATCCTGGACGGTGATAAAACTCTTACCGGCCTGACACCCAGGGATGTAGATGAACTGATTCAGAAAAAGGTAATCTCCGGAGGGATGCTACCCAAGACCCGTTGCTGCACCGATGCTCTGCAGGCCGGTGTGCGAAGGGCTCATATCATTGATGGTCGGGTACCCCATGCTTTACTTCTGGAGGTCTTTACAGATCATGGCGTGGGCACTCTGATCACCCCGGAAGTACAGGTCTGGGTCTGAGTTTAACTGGCCCAACCTACTGATTTGATTAAGGGGCAACCAATGCATGCAATAGATGAAAAGTATATTCGAGATGTGATTCGTACCATTCCGGACTGGCCGGAAAAAGGGGTCATGTTTCGCGATATCACCACTATTTTCCAGGACTCCAAAGCATTGCGCGGAATCATGGATTCTTTTATTCAGCGCTACATTGATAAGAACATAGATGTAATTGCAGGAATCGATGCCCGGGGCTTTCTTCTGGGGGTTACCGTTGCCTATGCACTGAATATCTCTTTTGTTCCTGTGCGAAAGAAGGGAAAACTACCCTGGGAAACCATTTCTCAGAAGTACACCCTGGAATACGGAGAAGCAGAAATCGAAGTGCATAAAGATGCATGCCAGAAAGGGGATCGAGTCATACTGATGGACGATCTGATTGCCACCGGAGGCACCATGGAAGCTGGCATGAAACTACTGGACGGCCTGGGCGCTGAAGTAGTGGAAGCAGCCTGTATTGTGGATCTGCCGGATCTGGGCGGATCGGCGAAGCTGCGAAATGCAGGAACACCGGTATTTGCCATCTGCGAATTTGAAGGTGACTGAGATTCCTGAGCTGGACTCGCTCTGGAATCAGGCACCAGGCGTCAGTCGTCAATCATCTGATTCTAATTCTTTATGAGGTCCGCCTTGCGGATGCCAGAACGAACCTCTGGATCCATGCAGAGTCTAACTAACAAGCCATGAAA
The DNA here is from genome assembly GCA_041984705.1 of Leptonemataceae bacterium. Classification (GTDB taxonomy): domain Bacteria; phylum Spirochaetota; class Leptospiria; order Leptospirales; family Leptonemataceae; genus UBA3465. Next base: position 7,309 of record JBHIXQ010000051.1, read on the forward strand.
TTCGCCTTAGCATTGACTTTCATTATGATTCTCCTTCCCGGGTCCCTGCTGGCTGCCCCGGCCTATCCGGAAGCCACAGAGATCCTGAAGCAGGAATGGAAGAAACGCTACCCGGCCGAATTGAAGTCCGTTAAGGCCAATCCTGAAGGAAAAGGTGTTTATCGCACCAGGGAGAAAGCAGGTCTTACCTATTACTATCATTTTAGAGTATCTGTCCCCAGACTGGTTCGCGGCGAAGAACTGGAGCTAAATGAAGCCGGTGTGCGAGAAATAGAACTATGGATGCGATTCAGACCATCCTCCGGAAGCTACGATCTTGCTTTTGTACGCAGGGATCTTCTGCCAGGGGGAGGAGTCTGGATTCGCATCTGAATTGAATGCAAGTTCTCGAAAAGATGTGAATCCAGCCGCAATTCCATTGAATTGGAAAAAAGGCATGGACAACTGAGAGCTCTGTGTTCATAGCGAATCCATATGACTAGACCGTCCTGGGAAGAAATCCAATCCAGTATAGGGCAGAGAATGCGATCTGCCTCCGTTCATGATATCTGCATACAGGATTTCCTGGATAAAACAAAGAAGGTTTATGAGGGTGCTACCGGTCTGGTAGACTGGAATACCATTGGAGATCTGAACCCGGAAGATGTAGTGGAAATGGATGAACTTCCGGTACCCGAAGACACCGGCGCTATATCAAAGTTTGCAATCATTAAGCTAAATGGCGGGCTGGGGACATCCATGGGATTGAGCCAGGCAAAGTCTTTGATTCGAATTCGCAGGGATGCGACCTTTTTCGACATCATTCTGAAGCAGGTCAGACATTTGCGCGAGAAGACCGGTTTACAAATTCCGCTTCTCTTTATGAATTCTTTCAATACCCGCGATGACACCCTGAATTATCCCGGAATCGCAGACATCAACCAGTCTCTGGAACTTTCTGCAGATTTCATTCAAAATCAGGTGCCTCGTCTGAATGCGGACACCCTGCTCCCGGTAGGCGATGGAAACGATGGGGCCCACTGGTGCCCACCGGGTCATGGAGATATCTATAATTCTCTATGGATATCCGGCATTCTGGATACCCTGCTGCAGAAGGGCTTCAGCCATGCATTTATCTCCAACGGAGATAACCTGGGAGCTGTAATGCATTCCGGCATTGCCCATCATATGATCCAGGAAGGCCTGGACTTTGCCATGGAAGTCACTCCCAAGACCAGAGCAGACATCAAAGGCGGCGTTTTGTATCGCAGCCTTACAGGCCAGAAAAGAATCGAACTTCTGGAAACGGCTCAGGTTCCACCGGATCACAAGAACGATTTTGAAGACATCAGTCGATTCCAGGATTTTTCAATCAACAATCTATGGGTGAGTCTGGAATCGCTCAGAGATCGTCTACAGAAGGGTCCTCTGTCCCTTTCTCTTATTGTGAACCAGAAATCATTTGAAGATCAGCCCGTTCTTCAGCTGGAATCCGCCATGGGCGCTGCAGTAGGCCAATTCGATCGCACCCGAATGATTCGGGTGCCCAGAAAGCGATTCGCACCGGTGAAAAGCTGTGCGGATCTTCTGGTTCGAAGAAGCGATGCCTGCGAGCTGGATGAAAATCAGGCCCTGGTCCTTCGGTCCAGAGTCGAACCAGTAATCCAGCTGGACGATAATTACAAGAAAGTGCAGGATTTCGAAGCCTATTTCCCGGAAATGCCTTCTCTACTCTCTGCTCATTCGCTTACCGTGGAAGGGCCCTGGCTCTTTGATGCTCCGATAAAGATTCAGGGCGATGTTCGACTCATGAATCGCACCGGCGCTCAAAAGAAGATCTCCGCTCTCAAAAGAAGTAATTTCAAAGATGAATCTGTAAAGCCTTGATCGCCACCAGCGTGGCTGGAATTCCCCGGGTGGCCGAATCGATGCGGTGTATCAAATGGTGATGCAGCGTATTAAATGATAATGCGAAATCATACCGTTTGGCAGAAATCGCGCACCGATTGTAACGATCGATACGGCCCTTGCCAGGAATTCTTGAACGAAAGCCACAAATGCGGGACAAATGCGGTACTGACAGACCTAAATGATTTTGCGTCTGAATAGCACATTTATTCAAGACAGACCGGCCCGCCCATGGTAGTATAATGATAGAACGAGCGAAAGCTCCGGGAGGATATCATGCGATTTGCAAAACAGATGGCGTTCTACTCTGCATACCATCAGGAAAAACGAAATATTCTGATTCATGTAGTAGGAGTGCCTACCATTACCTTTTCTCTGCTACTGGTTCTTAGCTGGATCAACATCCCTGTACTAGAAGGATTTCCGGTTACTGTGGCCATGGTATTTACTGCAGCGGTGCTGCTCTATTATTTCACACTGGATTTTATATTCGCCTTTACAGCGACTTTACTGTTCGGAGGTCTTCTGGGCGCCGCACACTATTTATCGCTGCATGTGGATACTACCACCGGCTGGATCATTTTCGCCACTGCGCAGATTCTGGGCTGGGGAACTCAATTCTACGGACACTTCATCTTTGAAAAAGATCGTCCGGCATTGTTCGACAACCTGTTTCAGGCTTTTATCAGCGCGCCTCTATTTGTGGTAGCGGATGTATTTTTCGAACTGGGTTTCAGAAAAGATCTGGAAAACGAAGTGAAACAGATCCTGTCCGAGCAGGGAAAACTGAAAACCTTTGAGGCCATAGCCCACTAGACTGAAATATACCTTAACACTCCCTCTACTTCGCGGCTGGACCCACCGGTTCAGCTGCGCTTTTCCTGATTCCATACTTGATTGCAGAACTGAGCGGCCACCGAGGCCCGATCGCCAAACACAGCTGAAGGCGATATGCCAAACAATTCCTTGAAGCTCCGGCTCATATGAGCCGAGTCCGAAAACCCAGCCTCATGAGCGGCTTCTGTAAGAGTTCACCATCCCCATTATGCACGGATACAGCAGAGGTGTGCGTTTGGTTAGATTCGGTTACATGCACAACCGTGATGTC
>JBHIXQ010000052.1:0-10259 GCA_041984705.1 Leptonemataceae bacterium
AATCAGTCGGGGGATCGCTTCGTCGGATCTGAAGAAAACCATCCAGGGGATTCGTAAGTATGCATTCATTTTTGAGGGAGATTCAGAAGCCCTTTATCACAAAGACATTGACCGCCTCGAAAGGAAGCTATATGCTATGATCCGTGAAAAGGGAATGATGAAGCAACTGATTCGCTCCCGTCAATGATAGCAGCAGGAATAGACTATGTCAGAGAGTTTAAATATAAAAGCGAATCGAAAAGGAAACGTAGTGGTAGTAGCTCTGGAGGGCTCTCTCGACGCTGATACGGCCCCAAGGCTGGAAAAAGCCATAAGCAAACTGGTGACCGATGGCGAAAGAAAAGTAGTTTGCGACCTTAAATCTTTGAAATTCATCTCATCAGCGGGTCTGGGAACCCTTTCAGCCGCTCGAAAAAAGCTCAAATCCGCGGACGGTGACCTTCGTCTGGCCAGTCCCACTCCGGAGGTTCTGGATGTATTTGAACTGCTTTCATTTACTCGAATATTCTCGATCTCTCCCAATCTGGATGAGGCATTAAAGGATTTCTAGCAACCTTGACTGCTCCCGGAGACACAGTCCTTTCGCTAAGCAAAGGAAACTATTCGCTGGAGAAGGTTCGTTCTACACTGGACGATTTTCTGGGTCCCAGGTTTCGCACGCTGGACAAGAATCGAATCTTTCTCGCAGTGGAGGAGGCTCTGGTTAATGTATTCGAGCATACGTATAAAGATACGGACGGAGTCCTGGAAATCTCCATGTCTCATCTTGCCGATCGAGTTCATCTCGAGTTAAAGGACAGCGGTCCGGTCTTTGATCCTACCAGCATACCCATGCCCGATCCGGAATCCCTGGCCGCCAGTGGAGGGGACGGAGGCTACGGGCTTTTCCTGATGCGAAGCATCATGCACGTGGAACATCGAGCGCCAGCCACTGGAGGAAATCTACTTATTCTGGAAAAGCGATATCCTTCATTGGAGGACGCTGTTTGATGTTTGCATTTCGACCGGGATTAACTCTAAAGATAGGACTTATCTCCGGAGTGCTTCTGCTTGCACTGGGCGGCACGGTACTGCTACTGGCTCTCCGACAGCAGCAAAGCCTGATCATGGATTTTTCCCTGCAGGAAATCCAGGGAAAACTGGATCCAGTGGAGCGAAAGACAGAAGAGATTCGATTCTATGGCTCGGCGCTGGAAGAGCTGCAGGATATTCGCTCCTTTTACATAGACAAAGAGAAGATAGAAGATAATACAAAGAACTGGAATCATTTTGATCTGGAGAAATACAATACGCTGCAATCCAGATTGCGTACTGCTCTTGGTTCCAGGGGCACTGAGCTGGGCGAAGCTGGTTTCAATCAGCTGGGCTACTATGCATCTTACACGCACGCGGCCCGGCAAAAAATGCGAAATAGCGATCCCTCGGAAATTAAGAAGCTTCTGGAGAACTATACCCAGGTGGGCCGTGCTCTGGACTGGAGAGTGCTCGGGCAAACGGACTATCGCCAGACATTGCGATCTGCATTTGAAGGATTGGACTCTAGATACAGGATTCAGACTGTAGGACTTTTTTTTCCAGGCCTACTTCGATACTTCTCTCCTTTCGCCGGCTCGCGATATTGATTTCGATGTGCAGCGTCTGCAGAGCCAATTGAACGATCCGGATCTTGAGGCGGAGCAGAGATCTGCCATTTATGAGAATCTCCGGGGATTATTGCAACGTCGCAATCGTTTGAATCGCCTGGGCAATCCAGAAATCAATTTGCTGCAACCAGGAACCAACGAAGAGATTCGCGCATCTTTGAACGATGTGAGACAGGCTTATTACGAAAGGAATCCCACTACAGAGATTCATCACTCAAGCTACTCTACCGAACAGAACAATTATTTAATATCTACCCGAACCCTGTACATGAAACCGGAGATTTCTGAAAGAGCGAGACTAGTTCTTTCCAGTGCCGATTCTCTGGATGCACAGATATGGAAGCGATATCTGGCAGAAGAGTCCAGAGTGAATCAAAAATTGCAAGGAGTCATTGAGCAGCTACGAGCAATCAGAAAGGATATTGGATCGGAGCCATATGCCCTCCTTCGCAGTCAGGATTACAAAGCTCTTTATGCAGAATATGAGAGGATTCGAGGAGAGAAAGAGCAGGCGCTGGAGCAGGCAATCGAAGCTGCTCGTTCTCTGGATAAAGAGGCATTAGAGGATCTGGAGCAGCGAAAAGAGGATACGCGGGAGGCCATCCAGCAATCCAGAAAAAGAATCGAAAAACTTGGTAGCGAGCTCAAATCCGCGAAAGAGGGAACAAATGACTCGGCTCAGAGCCCGGAATCGGAACAATCCCAAACGGATATACCTCCGGCTGCGAAGGAGCAGAGGATTGTGGATCTTGAGCAGCAGATATCCGATGAGCAAAGCACAATCCTGATCCTGGAAAAGCGAATACCCTCTATTGATGTGCAGATCAGCGAATTCTATCCTCGCTCCCGGCGCATTGCGGATGCATTTCAGTATTTGCCGGATGCCATGCTCATGGACCGGGCGGTGCTGGATTTTGTGTATGATCCCACAGCTTACTTCAGCTACGAAGGCTCAAAGCTGAACCGCCAGAGCAGTCAGAGTAAATGGGGTGCCATGCGTTTGTGGATTCGCACAGCATGCTCGGAGGTTGCTTCCTGTGGAAATGTTTATCTGCCTTATCTGGCGGGAAATGGGCAGTGGATTCGGCCCAGACGAATTCTAGAAGACTTCATGTGGGAGTATGATACTTCTTCGTCTCCAGAACTGGCCAGGAGAGCCCTGTTCGAGAACACAGCTGCTTTTACTAGAATTTTTGCCAATCGTTCTGCTATCGATCAGACACTACAGGAAGAAGAGCACAGGCTTCTGGATATGACACTTTCCATAGGCTTGCGGCTGGTTCTGGTTGCGCTCTTGATTTCGCTTTTCTTTGTGCGAAGAATTAAATCGATCATTGAGAGTGTGGAACTGGTAGGAGCAGGCAACCTGGACACCAGGTTCCATTATCCCGGACGTGATGAGCTCGGTATTTTAGCGAGCACATTGAATAAGATGACGGCGGATCTGAGGCATCGCGAAAGCATGATTCAGGAGCTATCCGCAGCCGAGCAAATCCAGTCTCAGTTAATCCCGCGAGGACTTCCTGAGAAATTCACGGATTCTCTCAGTTTCGGTTATATGTATCGCGCATCTTCCGGAGTTGGGGGGGACTACTTTGATTTTATCGAAGCATCCAATTCCAGGCTGATTTTCTGTATTGCAGATGTAACCGGTCATGGACCAGGACCGGCGATGATCATGGCAATGATGCGTTCTCATTTACGCTCTCTCGTTCAGATGGGTATGAGTGAGCCAGGTCGCATCCTCAGGGATCTCAATACCAGGGTTTACGCAGAAACCCCATCGCACGTATTTATTACCATGCTCCTCGGAGTGTATGATCGAGAAACCAATAGACTGGAGTATTCTTCAGCCGGCCATAACCGGGGTCTCGTTTATCGCTACGAAAAAGATACTGTAGAGGTGCTACAGGGCGGTGGCCTTCCTCTGGGGCTTGAAGAGGACGATGTTTTCTCTTCAATTCTTGAAGAGCACAAAACAGATCTAAACAAAGGGGATCTTTTCTTCCAGTCCACTGATGGAATTAATGAAGCTACCACCAACGATGGTGATCAGTTTGGGACTCGAAGGATTGAGCGAATCCTACAGGCGGCAGGCAAGAAAAAACCGGAGACCATTATGAGTAGTATGGTAACGAACCTGGAGTCATTTACAGAGAAAAAGGTGATGAAGGATGGACCCACCGAGCTCTCGGATGACATTGCTATGATAGCATTTCGCAGAGTACGTTAAGTTGCGGCCAGGGGAAGTACTATAAAAGAGCGTTTCCCGGGTAGATGGGAAAGTATCCTGTCGGCGATCCAGGGATGCAGGTAAATCGTGCAATGGACTCTATGCCCGGGGCGAAATGGTTGCCCGTGCGATTCGATGAGTATGCCATAGAGATGGAACAATATCATTTGGAAGATTTGAGAGGTAAATATGCGAATTAATATTAAAGCTCTGGTAATATCTGTGACCACTCCGGCGACTCTTGTAATTATCCTTCTGAGCGCCTGGTCTCGATTGTCTGTATCCTTTGGTTCCTACTTCATGCAGGCTTACAATTCCATTCATCCGCATCCATTTACCGCTGCCAATCCGGGATTGCTCTGGTATGAGCATGCGTTTGGAATAATGTTTGATCTTATCTACATGGCTGTGGATGTAGCTTTCCTTTCTGGGGTCATTGGCTTGCTTTATAACTGGCTGTCCGGAAAAGGGGAGGCCGAGTAGTCAGGTTGCCATTCAGGCTCTCCCCGATTTTCAATCAATCTTGACCGGACTATCGTTCTTCCTTTAACCACAATAGACCTCGTTACTCATGGTCCGGGCCAGCGGCGAAGGGTAGCGACCACCATGGGAGAGAGGTTCGTGCAGCATGGGAGCTAAGTTCCGGGATTTGCGCATCCACGAAGCTCAGTCCCGTAATTCCTGCCTTTCGTCATTAAAGACTTTGATGGCCCAGATGAACCTTCACGTTCTGGAGCTTATTTGCGATTTCTATTAGAGAATTGAGGCTCTTTGCATTAATCTCTTGATCGGCTGTGAATGAGCCTGGAGGAACGTTGTTCTTCCAGCCCCAGACTGTATGGCAGGTATCGCCCACTACCATTTGCAGTCCGTCAGTAGAGCGAATCAAGAAAGCCATACTGCCAGCAGTATGGCCGGGAACATGGAGAACGTAGAGGCTACCATCCCCAAAAAAATCCAGAATACGAAGTTCGCTATCCTTAGCGCCTTCGCTGACAACCGGGAATTCGAGCTCTCTCAGAATTCTATCGCTTCCCAGGATATCGTCCGTACTACCCTGTACAAATACGTTCAGAAACATACTGTCCGTAGATTCCTTCGGGCCTACATAAAATGGTACTGCAGGATCAATGTCGCCGGAACCCAGAATATGGTCCAGATGCATGTGTGTGAGAAAAATACCTTTCGGGGACGTGCCACTGGTTTTCAGCCACTGCGAAGTAATTGTATGGATCTTCAGAAGATCCATGTTCATGACCGATTGAACCATACCTGAAACGGGCCAGTTTTCAGGCGGTTGTTGGAAGACAGATCCCATTCCAGTGTCGATAAGAAACCTGCCCTTCGTAGGATGATCCACTACATAGAAATAGATCTGAATCGATTCCAGACCGGACTCCAGTCCAGCCTTCTCGGCCGCCGGATGATCCAGATTGATTAACCCGCCTCGATCTACGGCCCAATCGGCGGACACAATCTTTTGAAAGCGAATCGGGCCCTTTGGATTTGAAGCCAGATTCTCCATCATTCTTTGCTCATCTGTGCCATCGCCAATCCGTTCGCTTGTGGAATCGATGGAGGTTACTGCACAACCAGCGGCGAAAGCAGCGAAACCAAAAGTTAGAAGAAAAATAGTCAGGGAACCAGATAACAGAGAGGATCTTCGAATGGAACTTGAGGATTGCATGCACTAACTGAAATTGGCTGCTTCATTAGTGTCAACTCATTCAACCGAAATATCAATGCGAAGATTGAAGCTGGATTCTGCTGCAGCAACACTCATATGCGGGTTCAGCTGTAGATCACTCGAAATGCCTGGTCAGCCCCTGGAGGCACTTCATCTATGGGTTCGTAGGATATATCCGGAAAATCCTGGGAGGCTTCCTTTACTGCTCTCGTAACCAGGATCTCTTTTGCTTCAGCAGTATCTTCACCCAGCTTGCTGGCAGCATTGACCTGGGCTCCGTAGACATCCGCATCGCCTATTCTTAGCATATGGCCATAACCAAGGCCCACGCAGAGCAGAACCTGTTCTTCCGGGATCTTTCCAGCATTGTATTCGAGCAGCGCCTTTTGCATGGCTACGGCTGCTGCAAGACCCTTGGAGGGCTTGCGAAAGATAGCCATGAAGCTGTCCCCTTCCACTTTTAGCAGAATTCCATCGTTTTCTTCTACGATGGGCAGCAGCACTCGTTCCGACTCATGAATGGTTTGCAGGAAATGAATAATTCCAAATTTTTCCACCCCTCTGGAAAATCCGGAAAGATCCGTGAACATTACGCACCATTCCTCTCCGAATAAATCCCATATTCTCTGATCGATCTGTTCTTTGTTGGCACCTGGCTGCAGCCGTTGTTCAATGAGTCTTTCCAGCCGGTCCTCGGATGCGCTAATGAATACAGATCGTCGTAGAGCCATGGAGGGGATTCTACATAGGCGCCGGAAATCGCAAGCCCCTTTTTATTTCATAGTTACCTCATTAGAATAGTTATCTCATTCGAGATGATTCTTGATCTGGCAATAGCCAGACAATCTAATTGATCTTATGAAGCTCTGCGATTCCGGTTCCAGTCTGTCGATTGTATTTCAGAATTACCAGCGTTTTGCCATCCGGTGAAAGAGCTGCGGGTGCCGGGGATTGAATCGTCTCCGAATCGATATCTACCGTTTCGATTTCATCAAGGTCATCATCCAGTACCATTACGCTGTTCAGTTGACTCAGTACATAGCGACTGGATGCAGGATAAAAACCCAGAAAATTGTGGCGGTAGTAGAACCGGTGTTCCGAGTCCAGGCCAGCGAAGTCATCCGGCATAGCTGGAAGGGTATCGATCTTCTCAATTTCTCCGCTGCCTGGATCTATCCGGAGAAAATAACCCTGGTTATCTTCGCTTACCTGGCGATCCATATTCGTCACTGCCGTGAGCGAAGGTCCCTCCTTCGCGCTGCAAATAGAATGCACGGCCCCTGGTGTATTGATCAATCGGATCTTTTTCCAATTAGAAGTTGAATAAACAATTAGCTCACCAATTCTCCAGCTTTCGTTGAATGCATCATACCATCGAGCTATCTCTTCCTGCAATCTCCTGGCCTCGGCCACTGTATGCGTTTTTCCGTAGTAGCGGTCTTCTGCTTCCTTGGCCTTTCTCAAGGCCTCGTTGTCTCTGTACTGACCTCCGGAAAATAGATAATTTCCGTCTGCGCTGAAATGCACCGAAGCCAGATTACCCCAGGTATGTTCTTCGATTCGCGCAGCCATCTTTCCGGTACGCAGATCCCAGACATACACTGCTGGCTCATCGCCTGCGCTTGCCAGATACCTTCCATCCGGTGAAAAAGAGAGCCATTCTGCGTAGCCTGACCGATGTCTGAACTGCCGAATGAGACGTCCGGTTTTTGCATCCACAATCTTCACCAGTCCATTTACATTGCCTCCATCATCGGACTCTGCGGTGGCCAATTGAGATCCATCCGGTGAAATGGCCAGACCCTTCACATTCAGATAGCTTGGATATGTGCGAACCTGTTTGCCCTGCAAATTGTACACTCGAACTTGCTTGTCGCTGGCAATGGCAAATGACTGACCATCCGGAAAAAAAACTACATCGGGCCTGGAGTACCGGGCAGCCATGGGCCCCAGCTCAATATTCTGAGCACTTAGAAATGAAATCGGAAATAGTAGGAAAAAACAGCCAAGTATTGCGGCTTTTTGAAAGGACCTACGTATATGTACCATTATTTTGTTTGAACTCCCTGACGAATCTGGACAACTAACTTTCTTATAGAGTAGCTAATACAGAGCCCTGTTCAGAATTATTTTTGGATCTCCGTCCAGTATGCAGGGCTCCCATCAGGCATAAGGCGGGATTACTTGCGTATTTGCAAACTACTATCGATTATTTTTGTATTCAGTTCCCTGGTTCTCAACTGTCAGCCGGATCTGGATTCTTGCCGTACAGAGGATCTGACCTGTCCCGACAATGGATTGGGTATACTCTGGCTATCTACCTGTAGCTATAGACCTGCCTGCGGCAGTCAGAGTCTGGATGCTCTTGCCCCAAGTGCCGGTCAGGGTAGCTCAATATTTGCTGATTGTCAGAGAATTAATATTGCACATGGAGATACCTCCAGCGGGGATCTGAGATTTTCTCGATCCAACGACGGAGGTCTTACCTGGTATAACACCATTGTGGATGATGGATCGGATACCGGTTACGCCAGTCGAATTTATTCAGAGAAGAGCGAAGTATTTATTTCGTACCACGATGCCAGTAATGCGAATCTCTGGTTTGCCTATTCCGGCGACCAGGGTCTTACCTGGAGGAAGATCCAGGTAAACAGCTCGGCGGACGATCCGGACTCAATAACAGATATGTTTGTTCGAAATCCGGAGATCTGGATTTCCGCGCTGGTCAATAACAATCTGACCATCTACTATTCTCGCGATAAGGGGTTAACCTGGAGTGAAAACGCTGCCATAACAACGGCGAACCGAGGATATGAAAGCTCAATAGTGGTTTCTGGTAATCGAATCTTTACCCTGGACTATCATTCTGTAGACAGGGATATCTACTTCAGCCGTTCTCTGGATGGTGGTTCCACCTGGGAGTCAACATTAATCGAGTCTGCCGGCGACATTGGGCGATATAGTTCTCTAGTATTTCAAAGTGGTGTCCTTGTAGCCACCTACCACGATGTGACCAATACTCGCCTGCGAGTAGCTCGATCCACCGATCTCGGGGTAAACTGGACCACGGCCACACTGGATGCTTCGGCCAGCGTCGGAACAGAATCGGACCTCGCTTCGGATGGCGCGATACTCTACGTGTCGTATTACGATGCTACCAATACTTCATTAAAGGTGGCCCGATCCCTGGATGCAGGTGTTTCCTGGGAAGTGAGAACAATGAATTCAGGGCCCAATGTGGGACGATACACAGGAATTAGCGCTACTGGATCCGGGCTTTTTGTATCGCATCAGGGCTCCGGTTCCACGCTGCTTTTGAACAGCGCATCGCCCGGTTCTGGCTGCGTTTTTTCACCCTGAAACAGCCCGCAGCATGGCTGCCTTCAAAGGAAATCTCTATGAGTCTCTTCTTAAAGAAGGCTTTAGCAAAGAGGAGGCACTGCAAATTACAATTTCCACGTCTCTACCTTCCGCCGGCTACAGCTGCAATGGATAGGTTGCAGATTGTGAGGGGCCGGTCGGAAAAGGTGAGTCGTTCCCGCGGTCTTTCAAAATCACATAGCGAAGCGGTTCCGGGAGGCCCGTCCTATTCCTGATTCTGCGGAATCAATCTGGAGGATCGAGCTTCCCGGTTCGTTATTGGTGCGGATCTGAAAAGTACAGTTCTTGAAGAATTCTACTTTCGCACCTGACCGTCCGCTGTTTTTCGAATTCTTCGACGAATCTCTTTTGCTCTTTTTCGATTGGCTTCCAGAATACTGCGGACCCGTTCGCTTTCATCGTTGGAGAACCGGTCCTGGAACATTTTTCGCATTAGTCGATCGGGAAGAACATACCAGGAAGCGCTGGAACTAACGTAGATTTCTTCCTGCTCATTGTATATAACCGCCCTGGTATAAAGCCTTCGCTTGCGTACAGCTGTAAGCCAGGCCCGAACCTTGATGGTGGAATGCAGCGGCGTGGCCTTGTGGTAGTTCATATGCAGTTTTTCTGTCATTACAGAATGACCCACGTGAAAGCATAGAACACCCTGGGCTTCATCCAGAATGGTGGCCAGAACTCCCCCATGAAAGAATCCGGGGGCCCCTTCGAAATCAGCAGTGCCTTGATAATCGAATCGAACCTCCCCATGCTCCATATCAAAACGGAAATCGGCCTGTAGACCTTTGGGATTGGCCGGCCCACAACCGTAGCAATTCTTATGGTGCCAGTCCCGTCCGGTCATACTGGGGACGCCCTGAGGCGCTCCGGGAGGAGTTTCGATCTTCTGCATATGAGTCAGAAAAGAACAGAGGGTTCGCGGGTCAAGAAACGTGTATCTGCACGTATTGCAGAGGACCCATCCCGAACTATTCCAGATTCTTCCTGGCGAATCCCCACCGTGCCTCCCTGTTCAGGTCTCCGATCCGCTGTTTGAGGGCAAAATCTGGCCTTCTAGCCGGTTTTTTCGTCGCCTTGGAGTCTTTTGAAAACGGGGAATCTTGTTTACTTGGAGGGCCGTACAGCGAAATCTGAACCTGCTTATGGCCAAGAAAAAGTCCTCAAAATCATCCAAGAAGTCGGCGCCGAAGGCCGCAAAGAAGTCCGCTTCCAAGAAATCCCCACCGGCAAAAAGCTCTGGAAAAACCTCCAAGGCAGGGCCCACGCCAACCAGTGGCAAGAAACCCCGGTCCGGCAGCGGTGCTCTGACGGCCAC
>JBHIXQ010000053.1:0-10215 GCA_041984705.1 Leptonemataceae bacterium
ACAAAGTTTTCGCCGGGATAGGCGCCTCGGCTCTGTGCGATTTCATTTTCATGATGGGGAAATAGTAGATCTATGCCACCGGTATGAATATCAATGCCGTCTTTTCCATAGATGTTTCGAATCATAGCCGAGCATTCCAGGTGCCATCCCGGACGACCATCGCCCCAGGGAGAGTTCCAGGAGGGCTCATTCTTTTTCGCAGGGGCTTTCCACAGTGCAAAGTCCCTAACATCTTCTTTGTCGTATTCATCCGCTTCGAAACGCCCGCCGGCAGCGGTCATTAAATGCTGAGATTCAATGCGCGAAAGCTTGCCATATTCAGGAAACGATTTCAGTTTAAAATAAACGTTTCCATCCACTGCGTAGGTATGGCCTCTCTTTTCCAGTTCGCCAATCATCTCAAGCATGGTTTCAATATGCTCGGTGGCCTTCGGCCGATGCTCCACGGTCTGAATTCTCAGCGTTTCCAGATCCTGAAGAAATGCGTCAACGTAGGGAGAGGTGAATTCCTGGATGGTCTTTCCTTCGCGTAATGCATTGTCGATGATCTTGTCATCTACATCCGTGATGTTGGATGCATGATCCAGACCGTAGCCTCGAAACATTAGATATCTTCGCAGCTGATCTACGAAGATGTAAGCTCTGAAGTTACCGATGTGATTGAAATTGTATACCGTAGGACCGCAATTATAGATCCTTACCCGCGCAGGATCTGCGGGCTGAAAAGGTTCCTTCTTGCCAGTAATGGAATTGAATACGGTAAAGCTCATCTCTTTTGAGAGAAAAATATCCTGGCCCAGGCTGTCAATTCAAGCCCTGGCCATAGATCCTGTCTGTGATCCAGTAATGCATGTAATTCTGATGCGTGATTCGACAGTAATTTCGACTTTCCGCTTTGGGGATATGTTCCAGGAAATGATTGAAATCGCCATTATAATACCGGGCTTTCCACTTCTTCAGGTTTCCTGGACCTCCGTTGTAGGCGATGGAAGCCCAGCGAAAATCCTGATCATACATTCTCAGTAGATCTGCGAAGAACATGGAACCCAGACGAATGGATGTTTCCGGATCAAGAAGATCATAGTCGGGCATATTGCTTCTGCTGGCCAGCCATTCGCCGGTTCTGGGCATGATCTGCATTAGTCCTCGCGCGCCGGAGCGGCTGATGGCCAATTCCCGAAACATACTTTCCTGTCGCATAAGTCCGTAGACCATGGATTCATCCACTTTGAATGTCTGACCGTATTTCTGGACTACATCATGATAGGGACGGGGATACAGGATTCGAAGCAATTCCGGGGGCAGTGTGAATGGATCTTCGGAAACTCCACTTTCTCGTAGAAGATTTCTGGTATAATATACAGAAACGAACAGTGTTTCGCTTTTCAAGCCCACCTGGGCCAGCCGCCGCAGGAATTGATAGTCGCTAACTTTGCCGGAGTATTTCTCTCGAAAGAAGGCCATTCCCAGTTGCCATTCTCCCAGGCGAAAAAGATCCACGATATCCTCGGGGATAGCCTGTTGATCTCTTTTCAGATCTCGCAGAATTCGAACAGCATCCTCATTCCAGTACGCGCTTAGATTTTTTCTGGCCAGGAATGCCAGTGCCTGTTCGTTTCCGCCGTAGCGAGAAACCCACCCCAGGTAGGTATCTCTGTCTCGAACGTACGCCCAGTGATCGGCATACGTATCCTTCTTCGCAGAGTCATTCAGATCCCAGAAAGCCTGTTTGTAATAGGAACCAGGCATTCTCTGATAGAAATTCTTTAACAGATCTTCCTTCTCTGCAGGGCTGTTTTTTTCGTAATATCTATACAGCCAGTACACGAAACGGCCACTTCCTGCCTGAGCAGGCATCATACTTTTTGCATATTCCCAGTATCGCTTGTCGGCCCAGATTAAATGATCAGGATCGTTTCCTATCAGAAATTCAATGAGCTCGTCATGAGTTTCATAGTCGGCATGGTTTTCGTTAAGATAGGCCACCAGCTCTTTAAAGTAATCATCTTTGTTTCCTGAGCTTTTAAGGATATCCAGATACAGATGCCAGAGGGACGTGTCCTGGCTTTTCGCATGCTCGAATCTACTGAAAAGCTGTTTCGCAACGCCGTATTGTTTGGTCTTATTTAGTTGATAGGCCCAGGTTTTCAGTTTTTCTGGATTCGATGACAGGAATGTGTAGGCCCTGGATGATAGCTCCAGCACATCGCTGTACTTTCCCATCTCCATGAGGACCATGCCATCGTGTCCCACTGTGATGGCGTTTGAGGTGGCGATGAGATTCTCTGAAGAAAACGTCGAGTTGGCTTTGTAGAATGAAGAGGGAATGTACTGTTGAAATAGAACCAGCTTTCTTCGGTAATGTGGCAGGTCTGAATATGCGTCCGGCAGGGCAGGGTCATTCTTCTTTAGCTCATAGTAGATGGCCTTGGCAAGCCATCCGGGAGGATCCATTTCTGCAGCCTTGAACAGATGGTCTCTGGCTTTATCTCTTTGGCCTGCCTGGCGAAAGGCTCGACCTTTTAAAAATTCCGTATAATCCCCGGAAACATTTGCAAACTTCTGTGCGATTTCCGCTGCCCTGGATACCTGATTCATATCCAGCAAAATATCCAGTCGCTTCTGTAGAATTTTCTGATCCAGCACATCGCCGCGACTTAGATCGGCGCGAGCCAGGATCTTCTCTCGTGCACTCTGGGATAGTTCCTTCACCGTGGCTTCCTGGGCTCTGTAAAGTGCCAATCGTTCCAGCAGGTCAGAAGCTGAATGCTCTGGAATGCTATCCAGGCACTGATTCATTTCCGCTTCGGTGTGACCCTTCATGCAGCCCCGTTCGATGACGTTTAGAAACGGAGCCACAGCCTCCAGACCGGAATGGCCTTTGCTCTGTTGCATGGCTCTGGCCAGGGCATAGAAATCGGACTTATTTCTTGGGCTTTCCTTTTCAAAATGTCGCAGGATCTGAGCCCATCGACCGGCCCGAAGCATCTCAAATGGATCGGAATAAAGCGGAGTGGCCTGGCCTGGCTGCTGGCAGAAAAAAAAGAGAAATAATACCAAATGAGCGGTTAGATTTGCGCTTCGTTTCATCATACTGTCCGATCCTAATAAGGAGAAAAACCTTACTCTACCATCGGACAATTTTTGGTTCCAGATGCAACGATTTCAAGGGTGGCTTATGCAGTTTCAGGAATTAATATCCAGAACATTTTTCAAGGGGGATATGTGGATTGTATCCGTAGCCTTTAGCCTGGCTCTGCTTCTGTTAATATTGCTTACTATTTTTGGATTGGTGCGCCTCATTCGCAATTCCAGGCGGTCTTCCAGGAAGGAGCCTCCACCAGGAGTTCGCCGGCCAGAGAAGAGCTCCGGAGTGTCCGCCACGATTTCCGAGAGCGATGCCAAAGGTTCCATTGCCTCCAACAGCCCCCCTGATGCGTCCGCGGCCCATCCAGAAAAAGACGTTGGCCAGAGGAAGGCCTCCGGCTCGATAAAGAGTGTGGCTTCCGCGGTGGAGTCCGTTGAGGACACGCAGGAGCAGGATTACTCCTGGATCCAGGATGCTGAAATCCGTCCGGTGGCTGGAGGGGAACCGGTGAAATCTGAATCCGGCTTTGCTGCGCGAGACTCTTCTGGCTGGGAAGACCAGGTTCATACTATTCCTGCTGCCTGGAGGGAGGATCCTGTTGTCACGGGGGGAACTCAAAAAGAACCCATGGCACCAATTCTTGACCTCAAATCCCAGATGGTAGATGCTGCCCTGGTTTCCATACCGGAGTATCCATTGCCCATCGGCCAGAACCTTTCCAGCGCCAGGGATCTAACAGGTCCTGCAGCCAACATGGCAGCCATTTCCCGGGAGGATGGTCTGTTCGATGTCTACAGAAACGTCTCCTTTTTACGATCCCATCTGCGCAGTGGACTGGACCCTGCTGAACTATTCTTCGCAGGTATGGGCGGGGATGTGGCCGTTAACAGCCATCCATATGTTTTATTTTTACCGGAATTCGCACATGATCCGGAGATTCGTAGAAAGACCGAAAGCATCTTGCAAACGGCTGCCTCCGGCTACATGCAGCGCGGTCTGGATAGACTTGCATCTGTGGAAAAGGAAGCCGTAGCCTGGACCATTCGCTTCCTGTTCTGGAAAGGTAGACTGGATAAGGCTATGAGTTTGCTGTATCGGTTTTCCGTAAGCGCAGAGTCGGATCTGGGGCGCATTCGAAGTTTGCTGGCTGCCTGCATTGAGGATTCGCTTCTAGGTCGAGTCTATCCCATTTCCGACGCTGAATCGGCAGGCTACGATCGAGCGCTTCTGGGAATTCCTTCCGGCCGGATGTCCGGTTTTCGCAGCAGTCTGGCCTTGCAGGGGATTACAGAAACCGAAGACTTTGAATCATTGCGACCATTCACAGAACTGGACCGGCGAAATGCCAGGTGGTTTTATCTGCATCTATTGCATCGAGGTCATCTCTTTCTGGCATTTCGATTTTGCCACAATCTGAGTAGAATCGATGCCACCTTCGAAGAAGAGGCTCTGTATCTTGCCGGCCTTCAGGGACGATATCGCTTGATGCTGCGACTGCTTCTGGAACTCCCACCCAGAAATTCCTTCTTTCGCCTGGCTGCTCTGAAACATGGGATGGCCCATCTGTCCCAGGAGGCAGGAAATCGCTACCTCGAGAAACTGCAGAAGCACTGGCCGGAAGCCAGCAAAGAGGCCCTGGAAAGTGTGGAGCCGTTCGCAGAGTTTCAGGGAGCCGATACCATGCGAAGAAGTCCAGGAAACATCCTCAGTTCTGTTGCCAATCCCCTGGACCGCTCGGAGCTTCTTGACTGGCTGGATCTGGCGGCGTATCGCTCCCGCTCTGGATTCCATGCAGGCGCCTTGAATCGAGCCTCCGTATTGTTATTTACGGTACTGCGAGCGGGAAGAAATGCCCGGCCCGGTTTTCAGGATCGAGCGGCTCGCTTTTTTCAGAAAGCCGCCGGAAGATCCAATGTGGCCAGGCATTACTATGTTTTGTGGCTCAAAGAAACGGGGCAGTATCAGGAAGCCAGACATCAGGCGGAGTTCTTTATTCGTCATTACCCGGATATGGAATACTTTCACGAACAGTTTGTCAGTCTATCTCGCTGATAAAAGTTCTTGCCGGTAGCAGCAGGAATCGGAGGATCATAGCGTGGATCTCAATCAGGACCAGCTTACAGAAATCGATAAGCTAACCCGTTATATCAAGCAAATGGAGGGTATTGTCCGTACCTCTCCGAACCCGGACCAGGTGGCCCGGGTTAAGCGGGAGTTGCAGAAATACCGGGAGAAACTGCAGGTTCTGTATCCGGACTTCGATCCAGCCCAGCAGCAGGTGGACGATGTTCGCAGCGAACTGGGACTGGATGGCTCCGGCAAGCAGCAATCCTCCGGCGGCGGTAGTGCCAGCAGTTCCGGCGGCGCCGGACATGACATCCTGGAGAAATTCCCGGTAGCAAAAGCATCTCCCAATTGCACCGATCATGATGTTAATTTCCTGGCAACCATCCTCCATGTGATTCAGAAAGAATACTGGCCTGCCATCAGCGAGCAGCATACTCGCATGGATTTCTCCCTGAACCAGGAAAGGGATACCATTCGACATCATCTGGATACTGCATTACGCAATCTAAAGATACTCACAGAAACTGTGGAAGAATATGCCCAGGCAGAGAAACAAGACTTCCGTGAGCAGCTACTGAAGATGAAGAACAAACAGACCAGAGTGTTTTTGTTCGAAACCAACGACATGCTCCGGCTCATGAGGGAGTTTATGCGCAAGGTGGCTGGAGATATCCATCAGAATGGCTCCGGAGTTCAAAACAAAAGCGATAAGATTCAGTTCAATTCCAAGTTTGAAGATGCTACACTTCTGGAAGGCTATACGATTCGGGATGCAGTGCTGGAATTTCTGGAATTGCTGGATCAAACCATCGCACAGCTTCGACTTCCACAGATGAAGCAGGGCAGCTAGACTGGCTGGACTGTTCGGTGCCGGATGCCTTCTGCGGTTTGGCTCTGCGCAAGCTCCATGAAGCGCCCTGCGTTCTCGTAGCTTCAAACGGCAGCATTCCAGTGCCCGTGAGAACCATTATAGAAGGTACCGGTCAAAAATGATTGGACATAACAGCGATTCAAAGGACTTTGCGCTATGGCCCTGGTAAAAACAGCATCAGAAGTAACCAACTCCACAATTGGGGAAAACTCCTATTTTAGTGGTCGGTTCTTCATTAATGGTTCCCTCAAAATCGACGGAAAGTTCGAAGGAAAGTCTCTTCAGGCGGATCAACTGTACATCGGGGTTACCGGTCGAGTAAAGACTAACATCACAGCCACTTCGGTGATTGTAGAGGGCATCATTGTAGGCAACATCACAGCCAGAAACCGGGTTATGCTTCTGCCCACGGCTCGTATCCTGGGAGATATCAGCACTCCAGAATTGATCATTCAAAACGGTGTTATTCTGGAAGGTCGCTGCATGATTTCCAACGACCTCAAGCATTCCGCTCGAGATTTCATAGAAGCAGAGTATGGCAGGGACAACCTATCCCTGGAAAAACTCTTTGGACCGCGAGCAAAAGCGTCCTGATCCGGTAATAGTCTCCGCCGGAGATCCAGCCGGCGTAGGTCCGGAGCTTCTGCATTATCTGGCGGATGAATACCGTCCGTCAGGCCCCTCCTGGTTAATTTTCCATTCATCGCCAGACACAGATTCGCTGGTTAATTCTCTGGAATCCAGAAGCGGACGGGACGTCCTGCGGATTCCATACGCAAAGCTAAATGATCTAAAACCCACAGTAGTACAGGCCATGGCTGGTCCAGGTCAGGTCGCTGTGGTTGAGCCACAGAGCCCAACTGTGGAGCCGGGCCGACCATCCCCTGAATCCGGCCGCCTGGCCTTTCAGGCTCTGGAAGCGGCCTGCGATTGGATTCACGACCATGGTTGCTCGGGGCTATTAACGGCTCCACTTTCCAAGGAGCATGTACATCAGGCCGGCCAGACCGGCTTCAGCGGGCATACAGGTTATCTGGCCAGCCGGTTCCACTGCAATGTCCTCATGCTAATGCATGGTCAGAACTTTTCCGTGCTTCCGCTTACGGTTCATATTCCGATAAAAGAAGTATCCGCGCAGTTAAAAGCTACGGTGGAACGTCCGGATCTCGTGCGTGAAATTCGTAGCATTATGGATCGCCCGGCTTTCAAGGGGAAGAAATTGGCGCTTTGCGGACTGAATCCTCATAGCGGAGAGGGCGGACTGCTGGGAACGGAAGAGCAGGATTATTTGATGGAATTTGCAGAAAGGCTCAGGGCAAATCAGATGGATGTGGATGGCCCACTTTCTGCGGATGGATTGTTCACCGAGGGTTCCCGAAAGAATTATCGACTAATACTGGCCTGTTATCATGATCAGGGACTGATTCCTTTCAAATCCCTGGAGGGAATGAACGGAATCAATGTAACTACGGGCTTACCGTTTCTTCGCACCAGTCCGGATCATGGCACTGCCTTTTCTATTGCCGGCAAAGGGATAGCCAGTCCGGCAAGCATGATTCAGTCTTACCGGGCTATTGTGCAGGGAGAGCTCTGAAATTTATGTTAGAACTTAAATCCATACTTCTTCCTGTATACGCGATCTGGTGCTTTTTGCTGCTCTTCTTTTTGTTTCGCAAAGGTCCCGGTGCTCTCTGGAAGGCCTGTGGAGTCTTGATCTTCGTATTTTATGGAATTTATCATTACAAAGAGCTTCTGGATTCCTACAATGCTTTTGAGCAGAACTTCAATGTTACCCTGGTCTCCATGGGAATCAGCCTTTTTAAGAGTTTTGGATCGGTTCTGTTTTTGCTCTGGCCGGTGATGCTCTGGGTTTCTTATTACGCTTCCTCGGATGAATTGTCCCGGACGGTCATTCGATGGATGGTGCTTCTTACTCTGTTTTTCTGGGTATTCTACTTTCTTTTTGAATTCTATCCGCCGGTGGACCGCGCCACGGTAGAAGGCTGGCTTCCAGGCAAGTTTTCTATGCCTGATATACCTTCTCCGCCTACCAGGTGAAAAATCACTTGTCCGGCCAACTCCGGCCATCCACGGAGTAAATATGCAGTTTCAGGGCCTCTACACAGCCATCATGACCCCGTTCCAGAAAGGGGGAGGTTCCATCGATTTTGGAGCCTACCGGGACTTAATAGAGAAACAGATAGAGGCCGGTCTGGCGGGCGTAGTACCCTGCGGCACCACCGGCGAATCTCCTACACTTAGCCACGAAGAGCATCGAGAACTCATCCAGAAAACCGTAGAAAAAGTAAACGGCCGAATGGCTGTCATTCCCGGTACCGGTTCCAATTCTACCAGAGAGGCAATAGAGCTTACGGCTGATGCTTGCTCCATGGGTGTAGATGCTGTGATGCTGGTGAATCCCTATTACAATAAACCGTCCCAGGAAGGATTGTATCAGCACTTTAAAGCGATTGCAGAGAAATCTTCCCGACCGGTGGTGCTCTACAACATCAAAGGTCGCACAGCCGTGAACGTGGAGCCAGAAACCATCCGTCGGCTGGCAGAGATCGATAATATTCAGGTAATCAAAGAGGCCTCCGGGGATCCAGGTCAGATGGCCAAAATCATGCGCCTTTGTGGGGACCGAATCTCTATGCTTTCTGGAGATGATAATATCACTCCGGCGGTGATGGGGCTGGGCGGAAAAGGAGTCATCTCCGTGGCCTCCAATATCTATCCAAAGAAGCTCAATCGAATGGTCGGGCATTTTCTCCAGGGAAATTTCACTGCTGGAAACCAGGTTTTCTATGAGCTACTGGATATGATGAATGCTATGTTCTGGGAAACCAATCCGGTGCCTGTGAAGGCGGCGGCAGAGATGAAAGGACTGTGCAATGGTGAACTGAGGCTTCCTCTGGTGGCTCTGCCTCAGGATAAGAAAGAGAAGCTCAAAGCCGTTCTGGATCAGCTGGGAGAGGATAATTGAGCAAATATGCAATGTCAGGGGCTGCAGGCCGGATGGGCCGGGCCATCATTGGCTGTCAAAAGCAGGCCGGTCTGGAATTGGTAGGCGCTCTGGAGCGTTCCGGATCCGAGTATCTGGGTAAAGATGCTGGCACTCTGGCCGGTATCGAAGAGCTGGGCATTTCAATAACGTCAGATGCCCGCGCAGCTCTCCAGGATGCAGCAGCGGTCATCGACTTCTCATCGCCGGAAAACACCCTGGCTCTGGCAGATGCATGCGCGCAAACCGGTACAGGTCTGGTGGTAGGAACCACAGGATTCGATGAAAGCCAGAGAAAAAAGCTTCAGGAGTTCTCCAGCAAAATTCCCCTGCTGATCTCTCCGAACATGTCTCTGGGAGTAAATGTATTGTTTCATCTCACTCGGATGGCGGCTCAGGTTCTGGGCCCCGATTATGCAGCGGAGGTGACGGAGATCCATCATCGTCATAAGAAGGATGCTCCTTCCGGGACCGCGGTAAAGTTACTGGAAATCCTGGAAGAGCAGTTTGGCCTGAGTTCGAAGGATGTAGTGCATGGCCGCAGTGGTATTACCGGCGAAAGACCCAGAAATCAAATTGGATCTCACGCTTTGCGAGGCGGTGATGTTGTAGGGGATCATACAGTATTTCTTCTGGGAGAAGGGGAACGGATCGAAATCACGCACCGAGCCGCATCCAGAAATACATTTGCTATGGGGGCCCTGAGGGCCGCTAAATGGCTGGATGGACAGAAGCCCGGTCTTTATTCTATGGATAGTGTACTTGGATTGAGCTGATGGAACTGGATGGCCTGCTACAACAGCTCCGACCTTTCTTACGGTTCCTGGATATATTCGTAGTAGCCTATCTACTTTACAGAATCTACATGCTGCTCAGCCGAACCAGGGCCATGCAGCTTCTCATCGGTTTTGGATTTATCCTGATCCTGGATTTGCTGGCCCGGCGCCTGCATCTAGAAACCCTTTCCTGGATAATTACAAACGTTTCTTCTTATCTGGTTTTTGGTCTCATCGTACTGCTGCAGCCTGAGTTACGCCGACTGGTAAGTGAGATCGGCAGGATGCCTATCTTTCAATGGGTGAATGCTCCGGCGGTGCTTCCCCTGGAAGAACTTACCGAGGCCTCCATCAGCATGGCCCGTCAAAAAGTGGGCTCCATTATCATTCTACTTCGAGAGATTCGTCC
>JBHIXQ010000054.1:0-10194 GCA_041984705.1 Leptonemataceae bacterium
TTGGGCGTAATAGGTAATATCTCCGGTCATTCCTTTGCTACCGGAAGGCGCCCCTTCCAGCGAAAGCTTTCTGGAAAAGGTATGCACTTTTTCCTTTCCAGCGTAGTCTTCCAGTTTGATAGTCATGGGCAGTAGAGATGCGAAATCTCGAGCCGTAGAATTGTTCTCCAGCACCCCTTCCAATACCTCAATTCCTATGAGAAGCTTAATTTTCACTGGTTTACCTCCCGGCCCTTCGGCCTGCATCTCTGGAGCGCAAAGTAGCGCTGCCAGGAAAATAAGCACAACAGAGAGCCCTTTGAGTAGCGACTTCGCCTGAATAGAATCCAGGAATGGTCCATCCGAACCTGTCTGCGCACCGCTGGCTGGCAGACAGGTTTGCCCACTGGCAAACGAACGGACCTTCGCACCATGCCAGTTCCTAACGATTTTCACCCTGCTTTCCTGCATCATAGTCTTCATCGCTTACTTTCTCTTTCCAGTTCGCAGCGGTACCGTTTTCGTGCTCCTGCACTGCGATATGACTCATGGCAGTATCTGGCATGGCTCCATGCCAGTGTTTCTCTCCCGGATGAATCACCACTACATCTCCAGGAAAGATTGCCTGAGCTTCCCTGCCATCCAGTTGCACCTGACCTCGCCCGGAAGTTACAATTAGAGTCTGTCCATAAGGATGGCTGTGCCATGCCGTTCGCGCACCAGGCTCGAAGGTTACGTGAGCGCCTGTTACGCGTCCCGGGGCCGGTGCCTCGAACATCGGGTCGATTCGCACCGTACCGGTGAAATAGGACTCCGGTCCCTGTGCCGATGGAAATGATCCACTTCTTATAACATCCATAGTATTCCTCCTAATTTCAGGCTAAGACATCATGCACCAAAATACAACACCCATACCAGTTATTGCTCTGCTAAAGACATCGAAGCTTACCCGGCGTGGTTGTCGGACGCTGATAAAAGAAAACTACACCGAATCCCATTCTAGATCAATATCCGATGCTTCTAATTCTTGCCCAATCCTGCAGTATTGCAGATTTTTCTGAATCCCAGGGCCCGAGCTTGCCTTATTCCCCATTTTCTTGCCCGATCCTACAATCCGCAGAAATTATTATGCAATGCGCAAGAAAATCGATTTATTCTAAAAGAGATACAGATTCTGCTGAGTGTATACCATGGAAGAAAAGCGAAAAGATCTAATTTCATTCTTTGATCAATTGATTCCCGAGGATGGGGCCCGAGAAACATCCATTCCGGGACTTCGCATTTTTCGCCTGAGCAAGCCTGTGGAGCGATCTCCCATGTCTTACGAACCTCAGATTATCATCATGGCTCAGGGACGAAAAATCATCTATGTAGGAAATGAAAACTACATGTATGATCCTATGAACTATGTGGTGCTATCCGTTCCTTTGCCTCTGGAATGTGTGGTAGAAACACCGGAATCAGTATCCTGGTGGATCCGGTATCCATCGGCGAAATTATCCTGGAGGATGACAGTATTCGCCGCGAAGGTGTGGAGGCCCCCCGGGGCATTTATTCGGCTACTCTGCAACCATCTATGTTCGATGCTACGTATAGACTCTTGCAGACTCTTGCAGACGAAAGAGATGCTCGAATCCTGGGCCCCATGATTATTCGAGAGATCCTCTATCGAGTACTGTGCGATGAGCCCGGCTGGGCCCTTCAGGCTCTGGCACTGCAAAATCGTGGATTCTTTCAGATCACTCGAATTTTGCACAAGATACGAAACAGCTACAATTCACATCTAGACATCAAGACTCTGGCCAGGGATGCTGGAATGAGCCCTACATCATTTCATACCAGCTTCAAACATATTACTGGAGCCTCCCCTTTACAATATATTAAGAACATTCGATTACACAAGGCCAGGGAATTCATGTCCAGAGAAGGACTGAATGCCTACTCCGCTGCCTTTCGCGTAGGTTACGAAAGTCCGTCCCAGTTTAATAGAGAATACAAGCGATTGTTCGGGATCACACCTGCAAGGGATGCCGTGGCTGTGGTGGCCGAATAGCGAACCCTGCTGTCCAATACAGCCAAAAAAACTCCAGAATTGTAGGATTGTGCAAGAATTAGTACGATCCGGTATTGAATCACTGCACAATCACGCTTACTCTCAGAAGTGGGTGAGCAACAATGAATAAATGGAATGAATTGGATAAGATCATAGAGGCGGACGATCTTCACATCGCTCCGTTTCGAGATGACGGAAAGACCTATGGAACTCCCACCTGGATCTGGTGCGTTTCCGTGGATGGCGAACTGTATGTTCGCGCCTATAATGGAACCAGTTCCCGGTGGTATGGCGCAGCCATGCGTCAGAAGAGGGGTAAGATCCAGGCAGCCGGAAAAAGCTATGAAGTAGCCTTCGAGGCGGCCAGTGACGATCTCAAAGACAGAATCGATGAGGCCTATCGCAAGAAGTATGCGAATAGTCCCTATCTACCTCCCATGATCTCAGATAGTGCAAGCGTAGCTACGGTTCGGATACTACCAGTGTAGATATCGCCGCCAGCGAAAGTGGGCCGGGTCATTCTGGCGTGGGACGCGCCGGACAACCTGGAGATCTATTCAATAATTTAAATCAAAATCTAGAAAAACGAAGGAGAATGAGATGAACGATAACATTAAAGGCAAAGTAATCGTAATTACCGGAGCATCCAGTGGGATGGGCGAAGCCACCGCCAGGGATCTGGCAAAGATGGGAGCCAGAGTCGTTCTGGGGGCCCGCAGAAAGGAACGCCTTGAGGCCCTGGTGAAAGAAATCAAGGAAGCCGGTGGGCAGGCCGAATCCGTAGTAACAGACGTAGTAAAGCGAGACGATGTAAAAAACCTGGTAGATACGGCCGTTAAAGCCTTTGGACGAATCGATGTCCTCTTTAACAATGCAGGGCTCATGCCGCTTTCGCCCCTGGAAAGCCTCAAGATCGATGAATGGGACCAGATGATCGATGTAAACCTGAAGGGGACCCTGTACGGAATTGCGGCAGCCCTTCCTTATATGAAGGAACAGAAATCAGGGCAGATCATCAATGTGTCCTCTGTGTATGGTCACATCGTGGTAGCTTCTGGAGCGGTATACTGTGCAACCAAGCATGGGGTGCGAGCCATTTCAGAAGGCCTGCGACAGGAAGTAAAGGATTACAATATTCGCGTCACTACAATCTCCCCGGGCGCGGTAGATACCGAACTGACTCAGCATATTTCTGAGCCAGGACTGGGCGACACCGTACGCGATGTAGTCAAAAAGATTGGAGTACCTGCCTCCACCATGTCCGATATGGTAGCCTTTGCCATATCCCAGCCAGAGAATGTGGATGTGAACGAAATCCTGTTTCGTCCTACAGTACAACCTCAGTAAGACTGATTTAAGCACCGATTCGAGCCATCCCCCTCTGCGCGGATGGCTCGATCTTCGGTGGGTCTGCTTTTTTCTTCAGTCGGGCTGCTTTTATCTCAGCCCGGTCTGTTTAACTTCGGCCGGGCTGCTTATTTTGATCCGCCATGGCCCGAGTCAGGCGCCCCGCCAGGCAAGCTTGCGAGATAGCAAGCTCCGATACTCCAGGCCTGCAGCTCTGCGAAAAAGCAATTGACCCAAACAGCAAAGCCCGCCAGATTCATTTTCCCATTCCAGTGCATCACCATGAGCGAAATCCGAAAGAAAATAATCATCGTTGGCGGTGGTCCAGCTGGATCATCTACTGCACTTCATCTAAGCCAGCTGAACCCGGAATTAATTCCTGACATACTGCTGCTGGAGAAAGCAACCCATCCGCGAACAAAGGTTTGCTCGGGAGCACTGAGTCATCATGGATCCCTGGTCTTAAAGGGCCTGGGCATCCAACCGGACGTGCCCCATATTCCGCTGCGCGACATTCGCATGGCTTACGAAAAACATCAGTACTCATTCAAAGGGAACCCGGTGGCCCGGGTCTTTCAGAGATCCGAACTGGACGGGTGGCTTTTAGGGGAAGTACGCAAAAGAGGTATCGAAGTCAGAGAAAATGAAGGTGTGCAACAAGCTTCCATTGGAGAGGACGGAGTTACACTGAATACGGATCGCGCACAGTACAGGGCGAAGATGGTTGTGGCAGCCGATGGCGCCAGCAGCCCTGTGCGACATGCCCTGGGCTGGCCCATTAATCCGAATAATAAATCCAGACTTCTGGACTTTCCTTCCCCACCAGAAGCATCCTTCCCATTGAAACCTACCGGTGTCGACGCAGACCATGAGGTAAGACTCCATGAACATGGCCTGGCCATTTTATACTTTTCTAGAATTTCGCAGGGACTGCAGGGATATCTCTGGGACATTCCCACACAGCATGGAGGGTCCCTTTATGTGGACCGAGGACTGTTCGATAGCAGAACCTTTACGCATCGACCGGCCGTATCTCTAAAAGATGAATTACGACCTTTTCTTGCGCAAAGAAGTATTGATCTGGATGCCCAGGCGAAAAGATTGAGAAGTCATCCCTATCATTTTTTTGATCCATCCAGTGAATTCTCGAGGCCGCATATACTTCTGGCCGGCGATGCAGCCGGGGTGGATCCACTCTGTGGAGAAGGTATCGCATTCGCACTGGGCTATGGCCGAGTAGCTGCCAAACACCTGGCGCGCGCCTTCAAGAATCAGGATTTCAGTGGTAAGGGTTATAAGAAGGAAATTCTAAAGGATCCGGTGACGAAACAACTTCGAATGCGATTCAGATTGGCTCGCATGGCCTATTCCATTCGATCCAGCGCCGTGCTTTCCGCCGGCTGGAGCATCGCTTCATTCTTTGCGCGGTTCACAAAGTGGAACAATGCGGATTATGTTCCGGACAACCCAGGCAAGTCCTGAGATTGATCTATTGACCGATTCTTCTATAGCCCGGCCAGACCCAGGTTTCTGCTTATGTCAGGACCTGATCCAATAAACCCTGATGGACCCGGACTTCGGGTTTTGCCAGGACCGGACCCCATTCACTTTCAAGAAGCATCAATGACTTGTCTCTTGTGGTTTCTATTGGCCCTCGGGGACGGCCCGTCTTATTCGCTCCTATTTATCCTGACCCGGTCTTCATTATCAGGTCCCTTTCTGGAGCACCAGATAGTTGGCCACTGAAAATTCATCCGAAATCCACTCCGAACTCGCAGAGGCGAATCTGGAGCGAGAGACCATACCCATGAACTGTTCCTGACTGCGTTCATTCATGAGCCACTCTAGAAGATGCACCAGAAGAGGCGAATCTGCATGATCCGGCGCCGTAATACTAATAATTGCATGTCCTCCGGCATTCAGATTGTCATAAACCCAGTCCAGAAGCGAAATGCATTCGCCTTCTACCATGTAATCCATCAATCCCGGAATGACAATTAGATCCTGAGCTCCCAATGTCATGCGCCCACGACCGGCCACCAGGCCCATGACATTCTGCTCGACCAGATCAATGCTGTGAGTAAATCCGAATTCGCTTATGGCATCGGCTGCGCTGGCCAGTGCATCCTGGTCTACATCCACCAGAGTGGTCATGGGATGGGCTTTCGTATTGGCCAGAAAATCCAGAACCTCTCTCGAAGATCCGGAGGCCAGCCCCAGTAGAGCAGGTCTGGACTTTCCTTCGAGCAAGCGTTGCATAGTATTTGAAATCAGGTTTGCAGATTCCCTTCTGGCTCGACAGAATGTTCGGTTAAGAAACCAGCGATCTATGGACTCGCCCAGCACAGTATCTCCGGCAGGCCGATTCGCAGAAATCATCTGATTTGTAACAATGTCGTCCGAAAAGCCCCTGGGTTTCATATAACAATGAGCCATGGTCTCACTCAGCATGAACCATCGAAAGGTTTCTCTGAAAACGTATGCGCCAATTCCTATAAGAAGCTGATCGGTATCCCGGTAGCCCATTAAATCGTCGTATCCAATTTCGATGAGTGCTTCTGGACCTGTAAATCTCTTCAGATCCTGAATCACGCTATCGCACAGAGAATCAATTTGATTGTCCAGTTCAGCGATTTCTGCTCCTTTCCTGAGTCTGGACTGGAATCCCCGCAGCGTAGAGTCAAAGCGCTCCATGGACTGCACCAGATCCTCCGGCAACTGTCTCTGAGTGATGTATCCCAGCCGGGTGGAATGAAAGCGATTTACCTGGGCTACTTCGTTAACATTCAGCTCCTGAACATAGGCCGTTGCGTCTCGCAATCGCTGAGAAAGAGTAACTGCCAGTGAGTGAAATACCCGGGCAGAGAAACCCGGATCAGAAGACAGCAGCGATTTGAGTCTGTTGGACTCGATGGCCTCTACCAGAACCTCTCCTTCAGCCACCACAGAGGCGCTGGCCCCCTGCTCTTCCAGAAAGCTCATCTCTCCAAAGGTTTCTTCCGGGCCAAGACGATGCAGAGTAATGGAATGCCCTTCTACCTCGCTTGCGATTCGCACAAAACCGCTCACTATCAGGTAGATGGTCCGCTGCTCGCTACCGGATTTAATAATCACATCATTATCTTTGAAGCGTAGCTCTCGGGCACTTGCCCGTAGCGTTTGCCAGTCTGAATCCGTTAATAGAGAGAGAGATCTAAACATCTTAATGTGCTCCTTTTTCAGCGGAGTTTAGCCTGGAAGGCATATTGAACTTCGCATCCTTTCCTTTAAGACCGGAGCTCAAAGTTCGATGCCATACAAACTGGCCAATTCGGGAAGCCAGTAGACCGGCACCAGGAATCAGAACCCTGAACAATTCTGCGAAGCGAACAAAGGGCCAGATTGAATACGGAAGCAGTTGCCAGACATTGAAGCCAAGACCCAGTTCGGCTGCTCGTCTTCCTCCCAGGAGATTTCTGGTAAGACCGGCAAGCATGGAACGAATGAGCGATTTCATAGGTAGACCCACAACATCCACTGCCATTGAAGAACCTGCATCCAGAAGTGATGACATCAACTGCACGGAAGGCTCATCTGCAGGCTGCCTGTTTAGCTCCAGTACATCAAGGATTCTGCGGCATTCGTTGGAAGTGGCCGGAAGAATATCGCGGTCGATTCCCAGAAGAAATCCGTTATATCGCCAGATCGCATACATGGATTGTTCTTCTCGCGAGCTTATGTACAGCCCCCATCGGCGAAGCGCCCGCACCACGGCCAGCGAGAACAGTACATTGCTTCCCAGCATCTGCCACTGATTGATAGGCTGACCCCAGTTCTCCCGGTCCCATTTGCCGCTTTTTAGTAGCAGTCGGCGAACCTGGGCATGCATCAATCTAACACGAATTGTGACCTGATAGCCACGGCTTCCCGGCAGCAACCCTCCAGGACGACAGCATTCGTATACGAATCCGGCTGTTTCATCCAAGCGTCTTCGAGCTCGCTGCACCAGGCGGCCAGAAAACACCAGAGGTTTACTACTTAAAGGATCCAGATAGCCAGTGGGTAGGGAATGACACATCAAAGCCGCAGGGCCAAATGGGCCGGTTCGCATGAATGCGTTGGCACCGTATTCGATTTCGTCATAATCCACCCAGAGAGGTGTACGCGCAAGATCCGCAAACAAGTTCTTCACAGATGCCGGGGCCTGGGGAACCTTCTCAATACCGGCATTTAGAGCCAGAGAAAGGATTGCATTTCCTTCGCCGGGCCGCATACGCGAAAAATCCTCCACTACGGCATCAGCGAGAACATCGGATGTATAGAAGTACGGAGCCATCCTGTTACGTAGCTCCTCAATTTGAGCATCGGGATGCTTCATGAATTATGGCCGGGCCCGGGCTTTCGGGCTGTAAATACTCCATATCGCCAGAGATTCCTTTTAAGCGCCTTCCATTGAAATTTACCCGCCAGATAGTTTCCGTGCTGGATGGAATTTCTGAGTCCCATCCAGTACATCAAATTCGCAGGCCATGTTGCAAGACGAGCTCGAGAATTCAGGATTCTCGCAGAAGGTAATATCAGTTCCGTTACATCCTGGGCGGATATCTGTTCAAAGCCCACAGAACTCATGGACTGTTCGAATTCTTCAAACGTAGCCAGGGAATCCACCGCCCAGGGCTCCAGCCATCCACGCATCAGCTTCGTTTCGTATGAGTCCAGATTTTCGGCAGGCAAACTGAAGCCATCGGCGATAATCAATCGTCCACCTGGTTTAAGAAGACGAAATGCTTCTCGCAGAAAGGCACTTTTATCCCCGGCATGACATACACTTTCAATGGCCCAGACTACATTAAATGTAGAATCTGCAAACCCAGAGGCGCAGAAATCTCGCACCTGGAAATCGGCATTTAATGCTCCATTTTCTTCTGCAATCTGTCGCGCTCGATCAATTTGGCGCTGCGACAGGGAAGTACCGGTGGCCCTGCATCCGGTGCTGAGAGCAAGATAGACGGAACTGCCTCCAATGCCACATCCAGCATCCAGAACGTGATCCTCTTTTGAAATGCCCGCAGCCTCACACATCCACTGGTTTTGATACTGCTGGGCCTGCCTCAAGGTGCGAATGCCTTCAGTCCAGAAACCATAATGTAATGCAAAGCTCTGTTGAGTATGCCAGACAATTTGATAGTCCCATTCGCATGTATCGTAATAAGAAATGATTTCTTGATGGGCATTGACTGACATATCGAATTCGCAGCAAATTAGATCCCACAGCAGTATTGGAGCAAGTAACTTTTGGGTAGCTGACCGGGGTTTTGACGTGAATCTCCGCCTGGCCCACGGCATAAGAATGCACAGGAGTACTCTCATTGAGTTCACCTGCTTTAAGTTTATCATTCGATAAATCAGAAGAGTTCAGTATTACTGCCGGAGTATCCAGGCCTTTTGCCTTGACACCGTGCTGGAACGGGCCGCAATCACAGGGATGCTGCCAGGGAAGAATCAAATACTGGGGTACCTTATGCTACTTGGCCCCCTGCTCCCTGCTCAGGTTATTGCTGAACCGGTGCATTTAGGTCCAGACTTCTACTTCGAGAACCTACGGGCCCATTGTGAACTAATCATCATTCCGGCCAGCCTTAAAACCAAACGGCCACTTTCAATTCGCAGTATCGAGAAAAGATCAGACTGGAGACACTGTTCTGAACTTTCATTGTCCAGAGGGTATTCCAATGAGGTAGTGTGGCTTCGCACCAGAATCATGAATGATACGAACCTGGATCAGATCCTGTTTCTGGAATCCACCCCACCCTGGATCTCAGAAGTGGATGTATTCCAGGTTAATGAAAAAGGAACCATACTATTTCAACGAAGCTATGGATCTGGCCGTCCTTTTTACGAAAGGGACTTTGCAGTTCCTCCAATCTATGCGCCAATAACTGTAAGACGGAAATCGACTGATGAAGTCTACGTGCGCCTGCACAGCCAGGGTAGTCTGCCCATCAACCTGGCAATCCATTCAACGGAAAGCTTTGAGAAGGATCGAACATTCTGGAGCACCTTTAACGGAATATTGATGGGCGGAGTGGCCCTGCTCATACTCTACAATCTCGCTGTATACTGGTCCATTCGCGATCCGGATTACCTGGTGTATGTCCTGTTTGCCTTCTGGGGCACTCTGTTTCTTGGCGCTGTATACGGATATAATTTTCAGTTCTTCTGGCCTGCATGGCCAGAGGCCCACCTGCGAATTACCTGGATCTCCATTGGCCTGGGCTCGGCCAGTATGATTCTTATGGCTCGCAGGTTCCTGAATCTAAAGACCTATATGCCCTGGGCCGCGAAAGGCTTTCTTGTTCTTATTTATTCCGGTTTACTCATTGCCGCTCTGGCCTGGCCGTTTGCACACAGCCGTCTATTGCAGATCATCGCCAACGGACATGGAGTATTATCCGCCTTTCTAAGTCTGGGCGTCACTGGCTACGGGGTCGTTCGAAAATTGCCTGGATCACGAATCTTCCTGGGGGCATGGCTTTTTCTGCTTATGAGCCTTGCTTCCATTGGACTTGTCAATCGCGGAGTCTTTGAATTCAGCGAAACTCTGCATCGAGCTGGCGGATTCGCTTTAATAGCCAATCTGACGCTGTTGTCTTTCGCCCTGGCCGACAAGATCCGACAGATTCACCGGGAAAAGGATCGAGCGGAAGAAAGAACCCGAAGAATTCTGGAAGCGTCCAAAGCCGATCTGGAACGCAAGGTGGCGCGACGGACCGCCGATCTGGAGCAGGCCCGTCAGAGTGCGGAATATCTGGCCAGCATCGATGTACTGACCGGGC
>JBHIXQ010000055.1:2500-9722 GCA_041984705.1 Leptonemataceae bacterium
GCTGCTAAATGCAGCCCGGTAAGAAATCATCAGCGATGCAATATCCCATCCAAAACAACCCGCTTCGTGCGGGTTTTTTTGTGCCCTGACGTTTTTTAACGATTGGGTCGGGCGGCAGTCTGACTGTAGGCGACAGTGAACCATCGAGCAATCAGTATGGGCCGAATCCAAAGGAGATTGGGGATCGAGCTAGCCCCAATTGAATGTTCCCGGGTGTTAAAGGTATCCTGTTTTATTCCACTCGAAAGGAGTGGGAATTAGGTGAAAGCGGCGAAGGCTCCTGCCGCAATACATCAGTAATTGCCTGCCCGCTGGGTGCAGAACCATGTCATCAAAAGTTCATCCAGGCCTATTCAAGGGGATGCGCAAATATATCCATTAACGTCTGTATCACCTCTTCCGGACGCTCTTCATGAGGTAAGTGCCCGGCTTTTTCCACAATGATCAATTTCGAGTGCGGTATGAGTTTTTTGTAGATTTGGCCCAGCTCGAGGGGTAGATACCTATCCTGCCGGCCCCAGATAAGGGTAACATTCCTTAATTCGTTTAACCTTGTGCCCGTTTCTGTCCAGTTCAGATTCTTTTCGTAGCTGGCCTGAGCCCAGAGGTTGGGAGAGTACAGGAAGGGATTCGCAATCTCCTCGATTACTCTATCGCTTACCAGCGAACCATCGTAGAACAGGTCCTTTCGATACCCGCGGGCCACGGCCTCCCGGTCAACAGTAGATAGTATGATCCGATCCAGAACTGGATAGGCCAGGTACGGCCAGGCACTGGAATCGAATTCGTTTGTTGCAGAATGGCCCGCCGTATCTAGAAGAACCAGATGCCCGTACCTCTCTGGATAGGACAGTGCAAAGTGCATGGCCCATCCGCCTCCCCAGGAATTCCCCACTATATGAGCTTTTTCCACGCCCCGGTCATCCAGAAATGCCGCCAGAAGTTCGGTGACGTCGTTTAATGTGAAATTCCAGTTTTCAGGGATGTCAGAATAGCCATGCCCTGGAATGTCCAGGATTAGAACTCTGTATTTTTTTGCCAGGGGCACCACAATCGAGCGAAAGCTGTAGCTCCATGTACCGCCGCCATGAATCAGAAGTACAACCGGACCGCTGCCGAGATCCAGGAAATTGATTTTTGCATCCTCATAAGAAAAGGTCTGACTTTCTTTTTTCTGAAGTTCCCATTGGGACGCTGGCCGATCCGGTTGGCCCACTGCGCATTGCAGAAAAAATAGCAGGCTTCCTATCAACAGGGAGCGGACGAACCGGCTTGGGCCTGTATACACTGAGATACAGCTCTGGTTGGCTTTGCATTTCATTGGGGTAGCACAACATAGCCGTTTTTGAAGTCAATGGAGTCCTGGGTCCTGTATTATCCACGAATGTGATATCCACCGTCTACATTGCGAATCTCGCCGGTAAGGCGTCCGTATGGCCTCAGCAAATTGGTGGATTCCCATGCCAGATCCTCCGGCGCGGCATTACCCAGCGGGCTGTGTTTTTCGGGACTGATGCGGCATTTCCGGAACGGGGCCGCGAAGCGAATCCCAGCCTGAAGCCAGACTGGCCGGCCAGTTTCCGGAAGCAATGAAAAGAGAATACCGAAGAAAGAAATACGAAAAAATAAGCGCAAGTGTGGGCAAAAGGACGAAGCATTGGCGGGCGGACCGGCAGGGTGGACCGGCAAGCCGTCAATGACTCTATGTCTTACACTCGACACTGAATGGGCAACGGCAACTTCTGACCGCATGCGAAAGTTCATTTTCATTATCCCGGCTACTCTGTTTTTATTTACCAGTTGTAGTTTGCTATCTCCGGAGCGACCTCCGCAAATCGATACGGTCATTTCTCAGATGGAGTTCAATCGCTCCGTGACCTTCAGGCTTCTGGGTGAAATTCAGAAAACCGGCAAAGCCGACCAGATACTCCGATGGTCTGCTGGCGAACATGCTCCCATTGGATGGCATTTGATGCATCTGGCCGCTTCCGAAGATCGATTCGCTGTGATGCTGGGAGCACCCGGCCTTGTGTCAGAAAGTTATTCTACGAAATTCAGCAGTGGCAAAGATGCTGCCCGTGATGTGCCTTCAGCCAGCGCCGTGAAGAAGTATCTGGATGAAACCAGGGCGTCCTTGATCCAGGCTCTGGAGAGTTTTGATCTGTCCCGGATTGGGGAAAAGCCGGCGGCGGATGCACCTTTTGATTACGGTACAATTATCAAGATTCTATCGTTTCATGAGGCCCACCATCAGGGACAGGCTCACGCAACATTTAATCTCTACGAGGATCGCTAATTCGGTCCCTTCTTTGAACCACCGGGGTTCGGTATTACAGGTTGACTCTGCCGGTCCCGGGGGAAGTGTCCTACTATGTCCTGGAGGAATCTGGCTGTACCTGTAGTCCTTTTTATCGTAGCACTTGGCTGGTTTGCTTCTGTGTTTTCGCAGTATTCATCGGGTGTAGCCATTCGAGCCGATGGCACCATTAAACTGGAAAAAGCCATTCAATGGTATGAGAGAGGTAGCTTCTACTATGAATATCCTCAGAAGGAGCTGGATCCTGAGGAACGGGGTATTGCCTATCATCTTTCCGGGGCCATGCCTCATCTGACTACTTACGAGAATAAAAGAGTCATTACCTATCCCGAGTCCTTTGCAATCTTCGTGGGAATATGGCAGGCCATGTTTCCATCTTCCAGTCTTGCATGGATATCCATCCTGTTCTTCCTGGTGGAACTGGCGGCTTTTCTCTGGCTGGCACGAAGTGCGTTGGAACTGAGTCTACCCATTACTTTTCTAGGCGGGCTGCTATTCCTGTTCTGTACACCGCATTATATCTTTAGCCTGCAGCTACAGGAAGTGGTGGTGGCCAGCAGCTTGCTTCTCGTTGCCATTGCATTATTCTTGAAGCAAGAGAATTATGCCGGAGCAGCCATTTCCGGGGCTCTGGCTTCCATCGCATTCTCGGTGCGACAGGAAGTAGTAATTGCAGCATTGCTAGTGTGCATTCTGGTGTTCGCCGGCAATGAATGGCGTTTCTGGAAAAGAGACAATTCCCGGCATACCAGGTCGGGATCCGGTTTTGCCGGACTTATCGGTGGACTAATAAAGCGAAATGACCTGGTATTTGTATTCGGCGTGACTTTTCTCATTGGATTTGTTATCTATCTTGCCTACAACAGTGTTCTTTACGGCGAAGCCCTGGGCAGTCGCTATGAAGCCGTAAAGGATGAAAGCTCGGGCCTTGCTGCAAGATGGCACATATTCAAATCAATACTGGTAGGAAATTTTGATCCAGCAAGACCGGTTCTGGGTCTGCTGGCCCAGATGCCATTTCTGATTCTATACATTGCGATGCCCTTTTTTTATGGCAGGCTTTCGCGGGAAGCTCGATTTCTGGGACTTCTGGGTATAGTTACAGCGATCCTGGTCGCATTGATTTCGCCAAACGATTCCTGGGGAGGCTGGGGACAGAGATTCACCATGATTGTCCATGGACCCCTGATTCTGGGCTTTCTGGCAATTCTGCAGAAACTTCAGGCCGGAAAATCCAGGAGATTGCTTCGGTCGCTTGCTTTGATTTCTGTGAGTTTCCTGGTGGCAGGAGCTTTCTGGCTGGCATCCTTTGGCTGGAAGCTGGAGAGACAGACACTTAATTACACTGCAGAGATTCAAAGCGATCTCCGCAGGGTTCGTTCATTACCGGAAACAGAGAATGCTCCGGTTATCTCCACTGCAGACCTGTATTACTGGGCCGGTCTGGAATACTTCAAGCAACCTCTGTTTCAACTTCGTGAAGAGAGTTCGGTGGCATCGGACCTGGACTATTTTATTCAGAGGACAAAAGACTCGAACATCTCCTACCTCGTGATTCGAGATTCCGCGATGTATAGAGAGAAAGAAAGAAATCGATATGATTCGCTTATTCAGCACCTTGAGAAAGAGCGAAAGATCAAACCGGAACCCATTCCGGAAACCGAGTCAGGAACGGAGCGATTTTACCGATTTCGAGTATCTGACATTTGAGGTCCTGGCGCCTATCCGTGCCCATGACCCAGGCTTCTGGCCTGAACCCTGCGCCAGCTGAATATCAACCCCAGCAATCCCAGCGGAATAATCGCCAGGGCAACTCCTTGCATACCCAGCATGAACAATTCTGCCTGGTGCCTGGTTAGCAGGGATCCATCCGGCAGGTGACTTTGTCCGGAAAATGCATGAAATAGTACTCCAGAGAATGCCACACCCATGCTCTGACCTGTGTAGCGAAACAGACCCAGAAGTCCGGCTGCTACTCCGCGACGATGAGCCGACACACTGGACATGATTGCATTGTTGTTGGGAGCCAGAAATAGACCCAGACCTGCTCCAAAAAGTACAATTCTCCAGATTACATCGATGTAAACCATATCAAGATGTATGCCTGCGATGGCCCATTCGCCCAGCATCAAAAGTATCAATCCTGCACTGGCTACACCTCTGGGACCGAATCGATCGGAAAGTCGACCGGAAAGAGGCGAAAGGATCATCAAAGTCAGAGGAAGGGGTAGGATCAGAATACCCGCTTCCTGTGCGGAAAGCCCGCGAAGCCCCTGCCAGTACCAGGGAAAAATAAAGGTCATGGCCGCCAGAGAAATTGTGGCGCAGACGCCGGCGATCTGTCCAAAAACGAAACCTCGAATGCGAAACAAGCTCATGTCTATAAGCGGATGCGTATGACGTATTTCCATCTGATAGAGAATCGCATACAGCAGAACTCCTCCGATAAGGCAGGCCAGAACTTCCGGCTCGGTCCAGCCGATCTGGGGTCCCAGGGTCATTCCCAGTAATAGAAATCCAGAGCCAACCAGCAGTGTTCCCGCTCCGGCCCAGTCCACCGGCTCCTGTCGACGATGCGTTTTCAAAGGAGGCAAAACGAATGCAGCAAAGATTACCGAAACAAAGCCGATGGGAACATTGATCAGAAATACAGAATGCCATTCATAGTTCGTTACCAGAAATCCTCCCAGGCTGGGGCCAATGGCCGCTCCGCCGCTTACCAGGATTGCCTGCAGGCCCATGGCCAGCCCGCGTTTCCCTTCGGGAAAAGTATCTGTGATTATGGCCAGGGTATTGGATGTAATCATGGAGCCGCCTACACCCTGAAAGACTCGTCCCAGAATCAGACCTTCCATGGATTCGGAGTAGGCGCAGAACAGGCTTGCCAGTGCAAAAATGGATACCCCGGAGAGAAAGAGCTTCTTTCTACCCAGGATGTCCGAGATCCTTCCGAAGATGGGCACCAATCCAGTCAGGGTGAGCGTATACGCGATGACGCTCCATTCCACCTGGGCCATGGAAGCTCCCATGTCCCGGCTGATGCTGGGCAGCGCAATGTTCAAGATCGTAACATCGATAACTACCATGAACAGACCGGAGGCTACGGCCAGAAGCACCAGATACGGATTGGATTGTTCTTCGGCGGAGCTGGTAGCAGACATAGTAGTCAGTGTTATTCGACTGTGTAAGGAGACAACAGGATTCCACCGCTTTCGGAGGTGAGGCCCCAGCCCTCTAGGAACCAGGCTCTAACACCTGGCAGCCTGCCTCTTTCCCCATGAGCGGGAGGATATAAAGTTGAGACTGCCCATGGATCCTCTACGAATATCGCGCGAAGAATGATAGGATTCTTTGCGGGCCGAGACTGCGGAACCAACAGATCGGAGTACAGAGCGCAATTGATTTGAAGATACGGAACTTTCGGGCACAGAATCCATTGAATCTTCGGTTGTGTCTGTGAAGCCGGTGGGTTTTGTTGGGCGGATGGCTCGGGCTTTAATTACAGGCGCTGCAGGGCAGGACGGTTATTTTCTGTCTCGATTGCTCAAGAGCAAAGGATATGAAGTGCATGGTCTGGACCGACCGGGAGCGGAAGATCGTATGGAGTCCGTCGAGCCAGATCGTCGATGGAATGCTTCCCTGCTGGATGATGGAGCCCTTCGCCAACTTCTGTCTCAGGTCTCTCCTGATGAGATCTATCACCTGGCTGCTTTCAGTTTTGTATTAACATCCGCAGACCAGGAAAAGTCGGTACTCAAAAATAATCTGGAAGCCACCCACAGTCTGCTGAGCGCCAGTCGGGAGCTCCTTCCCTCCAGTAGATTCTGCTTTGCCGGCTCCGCGGAGGTCTTTGGTAATCCAGATCATTCGCCTCAGTCTGAAAGCAGTGCCATTCGACCGGCCACGATCTACGGGGTAACAAAAGCTGCGTGTCAGCATCTAATGGGAGTGTATCGCCAACAGGGGTATTTCGCCTGCACCGCAACCTTATTCAACCATGAATCCAGTCGACGAGGGGATCACTTTGTAACTCAGAAAATCGTAAAGACTGCCGTTGCCATCCAGCAGGGAAAAGCCAGCGAGATTCGTCTGGGTAGCATGGATGCAGTGCGAGACTGGGGCTATGCCGGAGATTATGTGGAAGCAATGTGGAGAATGCTCCAGGCGGCGGAACCCGGGGACTATGTTATTGCTACCGGACACGGTCATACCGTACAGGATTTCGCAGAACTGGTGTTTACAAAACTGGGCCTGAACTTGCAAGACTGGCTCACCATCGATCCTGAATTGGTCCGTCCACCGGAAGCCTTTCCCCGAATAGGCGATGCCTCCCGCATTAAAGCGGACCTGGGCTGGCAGCCTGTCATGAGCTTTGAGGATCTGGTGGATGAAATGGTTCAAGCGGCGCTAAACTCGAAGTAAGATAATTCATGATGCTGCCCATTGCGGGTCGGTCATCCGGTTTTGCCCCAACGCTGTTACAGGACCGATGGCTTTGCCTGGAAAGAATACTTCCAGCAACCTGTTCGGCAGCGCATGACTCTGAAAAATCGGTTGCCCAGGAAAAGCTACACAAACATCCAGAACAATGTCTGACTCCCTCAAAAGAAAACTAGGAATCTGGACCGCCACCTTTGCGGTCTTTGCCAGCATGATTGGCTCCGGTATTTTTGGAAATACCGGAGAAGTGCAGGCCAAGGTCGGTGATCCGCTGATGGTCATGTTTCTCTGGTTTTTCTACGGACTGGTGGCCATTGCAGGTGCGCTGACCTATTCCGAGCTGGCAGCAAGAATGCCGGAAGCGGGCGGGGAGTACGTCTATCTGAAAAAGACCTTTGGTCCTATGTGGGGATTCTTATCTGGCTGGGTTTCGCTCATTGCAGGATTCTCCGCGCCGGCAGCCAT
>JBHIXQ010000055.1:9732-9989 GCA_041984705.1 Leptonemataceae bacterium
TCGGCGGGATATCTTTCATCATTGCTTCAAAGCCTTGCTCCGGAATCCGGTTTTACCGTGTTTTTCGTATCCTGGAAATTCGCAGTCACACTATTCAGCTGGGAGCTGGCGATCTCTGCGAAGCAGATTTATGCAATCTTCTTAATCTTGATTTTTAGCGTGTTTCATGGTGTGGGAGTCAAGAAAGGTGGATGGATCCAGAATGCTCTCACTGTGATGAAGCTGGGCATTGTGCTACTGTTCCTGGTGGCCGGTCT
>JBHIXQ010000056.1:0-9897 GCA_041984705.1 Leptonemataceae bacterium
TGTCTCGGGTCCGGATCTGCACTTCCAGGGGTCTTCCATCAGGACCCACGACAGTTGTGTGCAGACTCTGATAGCCATTGATTTTGGGCATGGCAATGTAGTCTTTAAATCGTCCCGGAATGGGTGGCCAGAGCGTATGAACAATTCCCAGGGCACCGTAGCAATCCCGCACTTCATCTACAATGATGCGCACTCCTCGAAGATCATATACCCGGGTCAGGTCCCGATTGTCCCGGGTCATTTTTTGATAGATGGAATAGATATGCTTGGCTCGACCCTCAACCCTGGCTGTAATATTGATATCGGCCAGTCGTTGCTGCAAAATCTTTCTGAGTTTTTTTATGAATTCTTCGCGTTCGCTTCTGCTTTGCTTGAGACCCACTACGATCTCTTTGTAGGTTGTACGGTCCAGGCTGGCAAAGGCCAGATCTTCAAGTTCGGATTTAATGCCAAACATGCCCAGTCGTCCGGCAATGGGGGCGTAAATGTTCAGGGTTTCCCCTGCAATCCTTTCCACTTTTTCAGGTTTCTGGAATTGCAGAGTTCGCATATTGTGCAATTTATCTGCCAGTTTAATAAGTATGACTCGCACATCTCGGGCTGTTGCCAGCAGCATTAGCCGAATGTTTTCGGCGGCTTCCTTTTCTTTCAGTGTGCGAAGACTGCCTTCAGCTGGAGGCTGGACGGTGTCTTTCTTTACCAGGGAGATTTTAGTAACAGCCTTTACCAGGTTCTGGATCTCTTCTCCAAACTCCCGTTTTATGAAGTCCTCTCCAAATTGAGTATCTTCTACTACATCGTGCAAAAGTCCGGCTGCAACGGTGGGAGTATCCAGTCCCAGCTCGGCCAGGGTTTGAGCCACAGCGATAGGATGAATGATGTAGGGCTCCCCGGACAGCCTTTTCTGGTCCCGGTGGGCTCGATAGGAAAACTGGAAGGCTCGACGGACAACGTCTTCATCTCCTTCCGGGACTCTTTCTCGAAAGGTCTTGAGCAGCTGGCGGTAGGAGGCCAGAATCTTGATGCTCATAAAGCCTTCTTTCAACATCCCTGACAAGGTGCATCCCCGGACACCGAATGGCAAGAGAAAAGATGACACCTGATGCCGGGTGTTACTCTCTGGTGATATGAAGATTTTTCGGTTGCGCCGCGATCTGTCTCGCTCTCTATCGGCCCTCCGAAGGCTCTATTACACATCTCGAAGTCTCTATCACCATCATCTTCATCCCGTTTCTAGATTCGTTTTCTTCATGGCCGGCCTGGGATCCGGAGCCATCCTGATAATGGAAATTGGCTTTGGAATTGATCAGGAACACAGGCACCTGGCCACCGTGGCCACGGAATCCATCCTGGTGGTGCTGGTAGCCTATGAGGTGATCAGTCTGTTTTTCGCTCGTCCTACAGTACGCGAGCACCTGGCCCAGCACAAACTGGAGATCGGGCTGGCCGGTCTGGTGGTATTTCAATGGCTTTTCAGGGATCCGCTCATTTCCTATCTGGATGCCAGAGGTTTTACGTCTACCAGGGCAGTGCTCCTGTTTCTGGCCATTAGCCAGGGAATTTTTGTCCTTAACAACCTCATTCATCTGGTGCGCCGCGTTCAGGCCCTTCGCTTCCTTCGCGTCAATCCGGCCATGATTTTCGTCGGTAGTTTTATATTTGTCATTCTATGTGGATTTGCTCTACTTTCGCTGCCCCGATTTACAGCATCTTATGTTTCTATCATCGATAGACTTTTTATCGCAGTAAGTGCTACCTGCGTTACCGGACTGTCACCAGTAAATATTGCCACGGATTTCACCTTCGCAGGTCAGGTTGTCATTCTGGTATTGATTCAGATTGGTGGCCTGGGGCTTATGACGCTTACATCATTCTTTTCTCTCTTTCTGGCTGGAGGACATAGTATTTCAGAGCAACTGCTTATGCGAGATTTGCTCAGCGAAGACAGTCTGGGGGAGGTGCGAAAGATAGTACGCTCGGTAGCCATCTTTACATTTACGATCGAAGGGGCAGGGGCCCTCTCTCTCTATAATTCTTTGCCGGAGGGATTTCTGGGAAATTTCGAGAATCGATTGTTCCATTCCATCTTTCAC
Source organism: Leptonemataceae bacterium (assembly GCA_041984705.1). Lineage (GTDB taxonomy): Bacteria > Spirochaetota > Leptospiria > Leptospirales > Leptonemataceae > UBA3465. The sequence continues at coordinate 2,094 of JBHIXQ010000056.1, forward strand.
AGTATTTCGGCTTTCTGTAATGCAGGTTTTTCCCTTTATAACGACAGTCTGGCCACACTTTCGGGGTGGCAGGGCTATTCCATCGGAACCTTCATGGTATTGATAGTTCTGGGTGGACTGGGATTTCCCGTGCTGCGGGCCCTGTTCCTTCGAATTATCCACCCGGCCAGTGTGCATTTTCGGCTAAGTGTAAGTACGCGATTGGTGCTCATCGCTACCGGAATCCTTCTATCTGCAGGAACCATCGCATTCTTTGTAATGGAGCAAAATGGCCAGCTGAAGGGAATGGACAGTTCGCAAGCCTGGATGCACAGTCTGTTCTATTCCATAACTACAAGAACGGCTGGTTTTGAAACGATATCCACTGCCAGCCTGGCGCTACCCACAGTATTCTTTACATTTCTACTCATGTGGATTGGAGCCAGCCCGGTTAGCACGGGGGGAGGAATAAAAACCTCTACCATAAGTGTGGCCACAGTGCATATAATGAACCTGATTCGTGGAAAGCAACAGGTAGAGGTCTTTGGACGAACCGTCTCTGCAGATACAGTGGCCAGAGCATATTCCACCGTCTTACTTTCCTTTTTCGCTATCTTTGCTGCGATTTTCGCGCTGTTGTTTCTGGAAACGGAACCATTTCTGGATATTATCTTTGAAGTTGTATCTGCCTTTGGCACTGTAGGGCTTTCCCGGGGAATCACTGCATCCCTCACCGATGGGGGAAAAGCGGTGCTATGTGTGGTCATGTTTGTGGGGCGAGTGGGCTCCATGACATTCTTGCTCTCTGTAGTGCCGAGGGCACGACCTGTGAACTATACCTATCCCACGGAGTACATTGTAGTTGGATAGGAAGGGATCGCCTGGAACCGGTTCTGGAAGGAAAAAAGAGAGTTATTAAGGCGAAGATTCTGAAGGAGTAATGGAAAGAAGATGAGAAAGAAAATAGCTGTAATTGGACTGGGTGATTTTGGCAAGGCTCTGGTAAAGCATCTTCATGAAGAGGGGCATGAGGTGACAGCCATCGACCATGATCTGGCAACCATAGAGGCCATCAAGACTCGATGCACGCATGCGGTTTGCCTGAACTCCACAGATGAGAAGGCGCTTCGCTCCCAGGGAGTGGAGCAGATGGATACGGTTATTCTTTCAGCAGCTCAGAGTTTCGAAACCCTTATAGTGACGGCAGATATACTTCGCAGAATTTTCAATGGTCAGTTAATCGTGCGATACCGCACCGGACTGCATAAGCGAATCCTGGAGATGCTGGGAGTAAAGGAGCTCTTTAATCCTGAAGAAAGGGCTGCTGAGAATATGGCCGAGCAGTTTGCTCATCCGTCCATTAAGCGAAGTATGTTTCTGGAGGAAGGATACCGATTGTTTGAAGTGGAAGCTCCTCCTGCCCTGGTCGGGATGAGCCTGAATGGTGCAAACCTCAAAAAAAGATTCAACATTAGCATTGTAACAGTGAGAAGAGCAAAGGATCCGGAGCGGCCCACAGAGAAGCAGGAGTTCATAGGCATTCCGGATGGAAAGACCATTATCAAATCCAATGACATTCTCGTGCTCTTTGGCAAGGAAACAAGTCTGGAAGACTTCATCGATGAACTGATGTAGTTATTCTGCGGTTTGAGGTTGGCCGGTACTCTACATGCAGTACCGGGACACAGGAAATCCAAAATTCAAGCCAGAAGGCCGGCAGTCTCGTCCAGGCCACACATCAGATTCATGTTCTGAATTGCCTGACCTGCAGCACCCTTCACCAGATTATCGATCGCGGAAACAATGACTGTCACGTTTCCCATGGTTCGAATGCCGAAATCCACAAAATTCGTATGTTGCACCCTGCGAAGCTCTACCTGTTCTGGACTGTCCAGAAACCGCAGAAATGGTTCAGAAGCTGTGGCACCCTTATAGATTTCCTCCAGGTCCACTGGAGGTCCGGACTTCCATTCCACTACGATGCTGGAGAGTATTCCCCTGTACATTGGCAGTAGATGGGGAGTAAACACCAGGGGTGGCCCGTCACCGGATTCTTCCGGACCTCGAAAGCGAGGCATTCCTTCCAGAGAGTAGATCTGTATTTCAGGTGTATGCTGATGCTTTAGCACCTTGTACGCGCGAAAGTTCTCATAAACGTTCTGAAAAGCGAATCCAGAATCCTCGGTTCGACCACCGGCACCGGAGACTCCGGATTTTGCATCGATAATGACCTGGCGGATTTCTTTTCGATGATTGCCCAACAGAAACAGTGGCAATATAGAGCCCGTAGGATAGCAGCCTGGATTGGATACAAATTGAGCGGTCTTGATTTTTTCCCTGAACAGCTCCGGCATTCCATATACAGCCTTATCCATTATGGAAAAGGCTGTATGCTCCATTCCATAGTAATTTTCAAAGAGCTGCTTCTCTGGAATGCGAAAGCTGCCGCTCAAATCTATAACCTTGAGGTTCTGCTTCAATAGTTCGGGAACAAGTTCCATGCTGGTCTTGTTCGGGGTTGCCAGAAAAGCAACCGAGTCCGGAGGGCAGGGATCGGAATGTCTGGAAAACTTCAGGTCCGGGAATTCAGATATCTCCGGAAACACCTGCTCCACGGAAGCACCAGCATGCTGGTCCGATGTAACGAAAACTGGCCTGGCCCCGGGATGATGTCTGAGCCAGGTAAGTAATTCGCGTCCGGTAAGTCCGGCGCCTCCGAAGATGGAAACAGGAATCATCCAGCGGCTTCCTCATTTAGAATCTCTCCGGTCTCCGGATCGATCTGTGGTTCTTCTATTTCTTCTTTCTCTTGCTTTGAGTTTGCTGGAGCGCGCATCTCTTTCAGGATTTTTCGCAGGGATTGATCCAGCTCTTCCATGATATCTGGATTCTCTTTCAGGAAGTTACATGCATTATCGCGGCCCTGTCCGATTCGATTGCTCTGGTGGGAATACCAGGTGCCGGATCGTTCAATGAGGCCGTGCTCCAGAGATAGATCCAGAATACAGCCTTCCCGGTTTATACCGGAGTCGAACAGAATATCGAATTCAGCCTGACGGAAAGGAGGTGCTACCTTGTTCTTGACTACTTTTACTCGAACTCGGTTACCGAAAGGACTGTCTCCCTTCTTCAGGGTTTCGATACGTCGGATATCCAGGCGTACCGATGCATAGAACTTCAAAGCATTTCCACCGGTGGTAGTTTCCGGGGAACCAAACATAACACCAATCTTGTTTCGGATCTGGTTCACGAAAATAATTGTAGTATTGGATTTGGAAATTGTTCCGGTAAGCTTTCGCATGGCCTGGCTCATTAATCGTGCATGCAGGCCCATCTGAGCATCGCCCATGTTGCCTTCCAGCTCCGAGCGAGGTACCAGGGCAGCCACGGAATCTACTACAATAATATCTACTGCGTTGGATCGCACCAGAGACTCGGTGATTTCCAGCGCTTCTTCGCCGTTGTCCGGTTGGGCTACCAGTAAATCGTCAATGTTTACTCCCAGGCGCGTTGCGAAGCTGGGGTCCAGGGCATGTTCAGCATCCACAAAAGCTGCGATACCGCCGTTGCGCTGAGCATTGGCCACAGCAGACAGGCACAGTGTTGTTTTACCGGATGATTCCGGGCCGTAAATCTCTACAATACGGCCTCTCGGAAATCCACCCAGGCCCAGGGCAAAGTCCAGAGTCATGGCTCCTGTGGGAATGAATCCAATCTCCGAGCGAACGGTGTTATCCCCCAGTTTCATAATGGAGCCTTTACCGAATTGCTTTTCAATCTGCTGGATGGCTCCTTCTACCGCCTGAGCTCGTTCATTCTTTTCAGGCTTTTGAGCTGTGATCTTCTCTACTTTCTTTTTTGCCATGTTAAGTTCCTTGCTGAAGTTTCTGATCCGGCCCGGGGCCGGTTACCGTAAGGGTCAGCTATAGATCAATTGTCCCTGTATTTTTAACTACCTTTCCATACGATTTAATTCACCGGAATGGAGCCTGCAGTCAAAGGTCTGACCCCTGCGTATGAATCTACTGTAAATCAGCCCTGTGACATAAAGAATCATTATTGCGCACTATACAGGTGTCAAGTGAAAGAAAAGAGCAGTCTTCAATTCCGTGCAAGTTTCCATCAGGAATCCTGACGTTGATCCGACACGGATTCAGGCCGAAATACCAGCTTACCATAGGCTCTAGCGTAAGAGATGATCCCCAGGACCAGAACCAGTGCCAGCAGATAAGCAGACGCCACCGGATGAGTAAGCCAGTGTTGCTGGGGCAGATACTGCTTGAGCAATGGATTCAAAAGATACCAGGTTGTGCAGATTCCTACTACAAAGACTCCAATCTTTCCCCAGATGTTGGGCTTGCCCTGTACATCTCTTTTAAAGTACAGAAAGGTTCCGGCCCAGACTCCTGCGATTTCTCGGAGCCAGTAGAAAGCGTAAATCCATATGGGAAAATCGAAATCCACAAGCAGCAGAGTTAATGCAGCCAGAGTTACAATCTTATCGCAAATGGGGTCCAGATACTGCCCTACCATCGTCACCTGGTTCCATCGTCTGGCCAGGAATCCATCCAGGAAGTCGGAAACAATGGCAATAAAGACAATGACCAGCAGGCCGTAGAGCAGGGGGAGGTCCCGGGGGGACTGGCTAAAGGAATGTCCCAGGTACAAGAAAGGGGGAACCAGCAGTACGCGACTTACCGATAGAAAGTTGCTCAAGGTGAGGTAATTTTCCTGGAAGGCGTCCCGGAACTTCATGCGAACGAATCAGGGGTGCCCGCGATCGGCCTCCAGTCAAGAGCAATTCAGGGCTTCTTTTTCCCTGGATTCCTTTTTCGCCGTGTATCGTAGTCTTCCATCCATTCGAAGAATTGGTTCAGGGTTTGAAGGGCATCATCCGGCCCCAGCTCTTCTCTGAGTCGAATGAGAGATCGAAATACATAGGGATCCCGGGCCAGGTACTCGATGCCAGTCGGGGCAATCAGAGACGCTACCAGCGCTGATATGTCCAGTTGAAGATAGTCGGCCAGGGCCAGGAAATGCTTCAGCTTGATGTCTACCTGACCGGACTCGATTCTGGAAAGATAGCTCTGGTCGATTTTCAGGCCATATCGCTTGCGCAGATCTTCGGCTGCATCGGACATTCGCAATCCGCGATTCTCTCTGTAGAGTTTTACATCCTGACCGAATTGAGAAATCAGTTCCAGCAGTAGTTTGTCATAGGCCGAAGGCACAGGGCCGATGTACAACCGCGCTGAAGAGCTGCAACACGGCTTGAAGCAGCTCACCGGGGCTACCGGCAAATTTTTCAAGAAATATGTTTATTTAGCATAAAAATTGCAGCCGCATGAATATCGGGTCATGCGGGTTGCTTTCGGAAAGTGTAGAAGAATCATTTGCAGCCGGTGGCCTCCATCGGCGTCCCGTGTTGAATCTGGATAATCCTGTCGCTTTCAGAATAGGCTGGACCAGCCCGAGGACGAAACACTGCATGGATCGTTAATTTGATCGCGGGTCCGCGGCGTTTCCCCGGCAATTGCGCCGAAAGTTCAGGGCATTTTTTTGAGGATTCGAACCGAGTTATTCCACATGCCCCGCCAATCCTCTGGACTATAATCAGAAATCAAAAACAGGCCGGTGGGCTCAGTTCGGTTTTCGATGTAGATTCTTAGCATCCTGGAATCCCTTTGAACGAATCCAATCTGTCTTCGCCCTTCCTTTTCGCTTATGGCTGTGCCATCCTCTTTCAGTGTCAGGAAGTGCTGTGCTCTGGATGGTTCCAGCATATACCGACCGGCGAATTGGCCCGGATCCTTTTCGATGGATTCTATGTAGCGTTCGCGAGAATCATCGGAGCATTGAAGGGCCGCTAGAAGAACCAGGCCCAGCATGGAAACATACATCAGGCCGCGAATTGGTTTTGAATTCCTGGTTGTCATGGATAGTTCCAGATACAATCGCATAAGTTTGCTCTGTGGTTCAGTCAGATACTAAAGTCCATCATCGGGTAGCCATTTTCCATTTTTCTGAACCTGAAAGTTCAGTGTATCCTGGTATCCGTCCATGGCTATCTTTAACCAGGTCTTTCCGCCTTCGTAGATTGTATAGCGGCCGCCGCCTCTGGCCACAAGAGTATCTGTTTCTACTACTATGCGATAATACTCAATTTCCTGACCGGTCCCGGAGCGTACCACCTCTATATCTCCGATCACAGGACCGTCCGGAATTTTCTTGCCAAGCATCTTCAGGGCAAGCTCAAAAGGAGCAAATGATTTCATATCCATTTCGTAGGCTTCGAAATAGATCTGTCCATTGCTGTAGTTCATTAAATCTGCCGGATAAAGACCGCTGGAGCTGAAATTTGCATCGATGCTTACACCTGTGGGGCCTTTTTTTCCGGTAATTTCTGGCCAATCGATTTGAATCTCTTTCTGTTTGATGTTCAGGCTCAGAGTATGGCTGGGGAGTTGCTCGTTCCAGACTCCCATGTAGCGTCCGCGAAGAATGCCCGGTTCGCCTCTGTCTTCATCCAGGGTCAGATTGAAATTCTGTGGATTGGAGGAAATTCTCAGTGTTGCATTCCGGGGCAATCCACGGCCCCCCTTGAGATTGATTAGACGAATGTTACCTTTTAGATTGAGACCGGCCAGAAGCTGAGTGTACAGAGGCATATCTATGAACTCATTCTCCCATAAAGGCCCCTGGTCCTCAGCCTTTCGGGCATCCGGACGGGATGCTCGCTCCAGAATCCAGCTATGGGTATGAAGGATCAATTGGGTGAGCTTTTCATAGGACAGACCATCCACAGTAATGGAATGATCAAAATTTTGTACCAGTCTAAGTTCTCCGTCTGCGATTCGAGAAATATCTATAATTCCTGTGGAATCCATTGTAAACGGTGCTCCCAGGATGGTACCTTTACCGGAGAGCTTCTTTTCTGGAGTTAGATGAATGTCGAGATTGGCCAGGGATTCTTTGCCTCCTGGCCAGCTTATCGGGGGATAGAGCTGCAAATTATGAAATCGAACGTCGGGCTCCAGGTCGATTAGAGTTAATGACTGATTGTAGCTGGAGTCGATTTTAAACTCAACGTCTCCTTCGCAATGAACAAGTGTATTGAATACCTTTACATTCTGGTTTTCGCGCATATCCTGAAAGCGAATCTTTCCGCTCATTTCCAGTCTATGGGGCAGGCCATTTTTCTGTCTGTTATAGTGAAGTTTCGTTTCCAGATATGGAGAGGCCAGGATTTCAATGTCTGATTTTAACACTCCCTCTTCATAGGAATGGACTTGAGAGAAATGGTAGGTGCCCTGCAGGTTGCGAAACCTCAGTCCCAGGGGTTCTCCGCCATCCAGAAATAGACTGTGAAACTCTCCATTCAAGTTAATAGCTGTTCCGGGCTGCCGCAGATCCATGCTACCTTTACCGTTTAGTTCGCCGCGGATCTGAGTCCAGCGGGGTAGAATCTGAAGCGATGGCACCGAGTCTGAAGTACGCATAAAATCCATCAGAAGCTTTAGCGGTACCTCGGAAAGGGTGATAAAGATGCGACGTTTCTCATTGTTCAGGTCGCCGTGGAATCGGATTTCACCGCTGTCTCCCTGGAATCGAAAGTCCAGATTCATTCCGGATTGACCCGGCTCCAGATCCAGATCGGCCCGAATGCCACTCTGAGAATTGTTGCCTGCGGTTTCCCATGCAATGTTCTGAAGATGGACCTCCAGGCGTCAATGCTAAACGGCAAGGGACACCCAGAGGTATCACTGGTCATACATTCATACATAATTTGTAGTTTAACTTGCCAATCGGTATCAGAATGGCTCCC
>JBHIXQ010000057.1:0-9860 GCA_041984705.1 Leptonemataceae bacterium
CTAGAAACCAGGGAGTAAGTATGTCTCTTCATGAAATCAAAGCCAATACGATTCAGGGCGATGAAAGATCGCTTAAGGATTATGAAGGAAATCTAGTGATGGTGGTAAATGTGGCCAGCAAGTGCGGTCTCACTCCACAGTATAAAGACCTGGAAGAGCTATACAGAAAATACAAAGACCGAGGCTTTCGCATCCTTGGCTTTCCCTGCAATCAATTTATGGGCCAGGAGCCAGGATCTGAAGAAGAGATCCAGCAGTTCTGCTCCACCAAATACGATGTTACCTTTGATCTGTTTTCCAAGGTCGATGTAAATGGCCAGAATCGCCATCCTGTTTATCAGTTTCTGGCCGGCGAAAATGCAGCGTTTCCTGGAGACATCAGCTGGAATTTTGAGAAGTTCCTGGTAGATGGCCAGGGAAAGGTGGTACAGAGGTTTTCTCCTAGAACCAGCCCATCGGATGCCTCTGTCATAAAAAGCATCGAAGAAAACCTGGGCTAGAACCAGGTCTGTAGAGGGTCGGACCTGCTAACATTCGCAGGTCCACCACTTTCCGTCCACTGGACAGCCACCGCTGTCTTTGTTTAGCTCGTCCAATAGATTATGGCTGAGAAACGCAAAGAGAAACGAATTAACTCGGTGCTTCCAATAACGGTAAAAACCCCCAAATCCACGGTACAATGCGTAAGTATGAATGTTTCCCCCGGCGGAGTGGGGTTTCTGAGCGAAAAGGTGATTCCCTCCGGGACCGTAACCTTGCAGATTGCGAATGCATCGGTTCGCGGTCGTATCCTCTATAGAAAGGAGCATGGTCCTGGAGCAATCATGAGCGCCAGTCATGTATACCAGTACGGAGTAAAACTGGATGCCACGGTTTCCCAGTCCGTATTGGATCAATGGGTATTCACTTCCAGGATGCCGTCCCGGGGTCAGGTATGACCCGGCAACCTGCTGAAGTGTCAGTTATCGGAACCTTTACCAGGCGAAGGGTCCAGGTAAACCCGCATTCGCAAGGGACGCGCAGTTAAATCCATTTCTTCAGGCGAAGTTTTTTTCGGCTTCAGGCCCCGGGCCCTGCATCTCTGCGGTAGCTGTTATCCAGGCGAATCTGAGGCAGAAATTTCCCGGATTGTTCTTTTTGCATATAGCCAACCAGCCATTCCCGGACCTGGCATCGCAGATCCCAGAGTTTGGCTGAGTCCGTGCTACTGATGAGAGCCCTTAGCACAATCGTTCGGTCTGTAGCCTGGGTCACCTGAAGCCCTGCAGCCTTACCATCCCAGTTTTCGCATCCCTTTACGAATTCCAGCAAAGCCTTACGCACTTCATCCACCGGTACGGAATAATCAGCATGGACTTCCACAGTGCCCAGAAGATCGGAGGAGCTTCTGGTCCAATTTTCAAAGCTTGAATGCAGGATATCTCCCACAGGAAGAATAAGTCTGCGCAGATCCCAGGTGCGAACCACCACAAAGGTAAGTTGAATCTCTTCAACGGTACCGTACTGGCCTTCTACAATGACCACATCTCCCAGGCGGATAGGCTGTGTAATCGCAATCTGCAGGCCGGCTACAAGGCTTTGAATGGATCTCTGGGCTGCAAAACCAATCATTATCCCCGCAATACCGGCTGATGCCAGCAGGGAAACCCCTATCTTTCGCACAACGTCAAATTGCATCAAGATCAGGGCAGCGCAAAACACTACGATGAAGATTCCGCCAATTCTGCGAAATACGGCCACCCGGGTTCGAATACCTCGACTTCGATGAATATCTTCCCGGGATGCCGCCATCAAGGCCAGCATAGACAGAAATCCAATAAGTCTCTGACCGGCCCAGCCCAGAGCAATTACCAGGGTAATCAAAAGTACGCGATCTACTACATCCTGGACAGAAGGATGCAAAAATAGAAGTCTAAAGGAAATGAACTGGATCAGAATAAAGAAGAAGAATCGAAAGGGACCCTTCATCTGATCGATGAGTTGATCATCCCAGGCGATTTCGGTCTTGCTGGATAATTTTCGCAGGACCTTGATAATGAGGCCGCCTATCAGAAAGGCCAATCCCAGAGCCAGAGCGATAGCCAGGGGCATACCAATCCACTGCCACAATTCTATATCCAGAAACTGGAAGCTCTGCAACCAGTCCGGAATCCAGCCACGAATCCATTCACTGATTGCTTTTTCGTTTTGCTGCGACAATTCTTCCCAGGTCGTTAATATTCGGTACTACAATGCGATCGGCGAATAACTCCACCTTTCCCTGTTTCACAAACTGACTGATAACCCTCTGCACTTCATGGGTTGGCTGGCCGCACCAGTTGGCCACATCATCCACAGAAATGTTGAAGACCATGTTGTTGATCTTTCCGTAATTGGGATCCTTTTCAGCAAGCATGAGAAATACATCTGCAACTTTGGCCTGCAGATCTTCCAGAAGCAGAATCTGCAATCGTCTTTTCGCATCGTATATTCTTTTAGAGAAAATAACAAGTAGTCGGTGGGCCAGCTGAGGGTTGCCGTTCATCAATGTATCGAAGTTCGCACGATTAAAATGCAACGTCTTCACCGTATCCATGGCTATGGCGCTGGCACTTCGAGGCTCTTCTTCCAGAATAGCCATCTCTCCGAAGATGTCGCCCACCGAAAGCACATCCAGAGTCTTCTGAGTCTGACCAAAGGTCTTGGTAATCTTTACCTGACCGTCTTGAATAAAATAGAAATCGTTTCCTGGTTCGAATTCGCAGAAAATGATCTGCCCCGGCTCGAAAGTCTTGCCGAACTTCTCGAATAGAGATTCAGGAAGTAACATCATAGCGCTTCCAACCTCTTTTTGGCTTCATCTGTCATTTCGTCTGGCGGATTCATGGACACTACTTTCTTGAATAACGTTGCAGCTCTTTCATTGTTTCCGGAAGATTGAGCAATCATTCCCAGCTGAAAAATGGAAGGCTTCACGGACGGACCGGTCGGATGCTGCTTGATGTAGGCGCTGAAAGTCTGCGAAGCTTCATTCACCTGCTTCAGTTTTATCTGTGTTCTACCCAGTTCGTAAAGGCAACGGGCCACAGCAGCAGCCTCTGCTTCAGAATGGGGACTGGTTACTTCCTGGGCTTTTTGATAGAGTTCCGCCGCACTTTCGAAATCTCCGTTGCGAAAGTGCTCCTGGCCTTCCTGTAATAGCTCCGTGGCATCTACAGCCCCGCCATCATCCGAACCAAAACTATCGTCTTCTGGCATAGCGAACGGATCATCGTCCACGGAATCAGCAGGAAGCATGCTCTGAGCCATAAAGGATGGGTCCAGGGTATCATGACCCGGCCCCGCCTGAGACTCAAGTTCGGGATAACCCGTAGGATAGGATTGGCCCTTTCGCGCCATCTGAAGAAGTTCCTGGGCTCTGGATGTAAACTCTCCGCTGGGATAATAGCCCAGATACCTCTCAAATGCGTACACGGCATGATCCACGTTGCCGGATTTATAGAAGGACTCGGCTACATTCATCAATTCGAAAGCGGGATCGCGGGTTGAATCAGCCTTCAGGATGTTTCGCACCTGGCGATGAATGTCTCTCAATTGTTTGGAGAATACTCGTAGCATCTTTAGAATCAATCGAGTATTCTTTAGAATAAACTGCTCGAATTCGTTTAGCTTAAAGACTACCAGGGTAGTCTTTCCAATCACCTGGGCTGTTTCTTCTCGAGGATAACGTCCCATGCTGGACTTTACAGCGAAGAATTCCCCTACCTGTACCTCTTCCCGGATTTCTTCGCCGGAATCAATGGCAGTACTAATCAGTACCACGCGACCGGATTGAAGCACGTATACATCGTCCCCCTTGTCGCCCTGGAAATAGACGATGGAACCACCGGTATAAATTCTTGAAACAGGCATCTTATAAAGCTACTGGCAGTATTTCCGGAATTCGGTCGCGTCCGGCCACAGAGGATAGAGATTCTACCACCCCGGAAATACCCGCTACAATCAATTTTCGGGAAGTACCCACCTGAATTCGATCAAAATTCACATTGCAATGCCGAAACACAGGCTCCAGGGTTTCCTCCCCATAGACCGGTACACCGTCCCGAACGACAAGGAAAACCTTTTCCGGACTCAGGTCGCTCAATACTTCATGAATATCCCGGCTTCGGCTCTGCACAACCAGGACATCACCCTTTTTTCCCGGTTCCAGGGAGCCTCTATCTTCCTGACGGAATATACGGGATGGATTGGACAGCAGTAATTCTGGCAAGAGATCCACATGGGAACCCAGGAATTGACGTGCCAGTTGAACATTGTCGATCATCCCTTTGCCGCCGGCCATGGATGTATCTGTGCCCAGGCAGAATGGAATCCGGCGCTCAAGCACCGCTTCCACTGGCATTGTCCGATCATAGAGGAATTCATTGCTTACCGGGCACCACACCAATCGAGCCCCGGCCTCGGCCACACGATCCAGGTCCGATTCAGAAAGGGAAAGCCCGTGAACCAGCACCGTTTCCGGTCCCAGGGCTCCAAACTCTTCCAGCATCTTGAGGGAATTCCTGCTCTCAGGGTCAAAGCCCTCTGCAATATGAACAATAAAGGGCAGTCCTTTTTCTCTGGCTCGCTGATACTCCCGAGAAATCCCCTCACCCCATTTAAGGGAGTAGGATGAGACACTGTGGGCGATTCCAAAATCAGAAAGCAATGTGACCGGTATTTGATCCTCAAAGGGCTTGCGAACAAAGTCGGGAATATGATCCACCACCAGGGTGCATCCATGCATTAGATTCCTATAAGCTCCAATGCGGTACAGATCAGAAACGTCCAGAAGCATGCGATCCTGGAACTCCTGGGAGGATTTTACCTCGTTGTCCCAGGACAGCCAGTTCATGTGGGGAAATCCTCGGCCTCGATAGGGAAGATAACTGGCCAGAAGAGAATCGTGCCCATTTATCAATGCGGGCAGGACGGCCAGGCCGTGCAGATTCAGACTCAAGATATCATCGTACTCATCCCCATCGGAGAGTACTTCTTCAATGGAATCTCCTGAAAAACACAGGCCGGACATGGAGTGGAAACCATCTTCCTGATATATTTCCGCATTTGTAAGTTGCCAGCGTTCCACAGATCCCCCCATCTCTTTTCGGGCAAAACGGATGTCATTGGACATAATCCAGATCCAAAAAACCGCAATCTATTATGAGCGCATGCATTCCAGTCCGGGTCAAGCATTCCCATTGAGCCCAGGCCGTTTTTGGTTAAAACACTTGACCGGTAACCCACCATCCGGATTCCTTGCTGGAAGGTGGTTAATTGTGGCTAATATTAAGTCCTCGAAAAAGGATATAAGAAGAACAGAAAGACGTCGTACGCTGAATGCTCAGCAAAAAGCCAGACTGCGAACTTTCGATAAGAAGGTGCGAAACCTGGTTGCTGAAGGAAAGACTGACGAAGCGAAAGCAGCTTTTCGTCTGTTTTCTGCCATTGTAGATCGTGCAGGTAAACGTAATCTGATCCACCATCGTCAGGCAGACCGCAGAAAGTCTCGTCTGGCCCACCTGGTAAACGGAGGAGCCTCTCAGGCTTCTGCTTAATACTCTCGGGCGATTAGCTCAGCTGGGAGAGCGCTTGCCTTACAAGCAAGATGTCGGCAGTTCGATCCTGTCATCGCCCACAGCACTTCACCAATTAAACAGAAAGGCCGCGCATGCGGCCTTTTTCATTAGCAGCTTCCGGTTTCCAATCCCCGTGCTCGCAGATTCAGAGATGAGTATCTCTTGAGTTCAACGGCACTGGAGAGTACCACGTCATGGTCTTGCCAAGCAACCACCTGGGAAAACCATACAGTGATCACCGTAGCAAAAGTTGCCGCGGGAAAAGATGCCGCGATGCACTCCGGATGAGAAGAGCCATAGACTCAGATAGCTATAGGCTCAGACTGGCAAGACTACTTCGTCAGTGTTTCCGTGCCCTGACCATCGGCCCAGGTGCCTTCCAGACGGGCTCCATTTTCCTGAACATGGTAAATCACAGGATGCTCCTGACCCCAGTCCACGGTAAGCTCGGTTCCACTCAATTGCCCTTTCCCGGAATACTGATTCCCTGCGATATTCCAGTTAAAGATATAATCATCTCCGGATTGAGTTACAGTAACGTTTCCTCTGTATCTGGTGCCATCTGGATTGGTGCCTTCTACTTTATAAGTTCCCTGCACCCCTTCTGACTTTGCCGAAGATTCATTGCAACTGGCAGATAGACTGAACACCATTGCAGCCGCCAGAATAAGAATCCATTTTTGTTGCTTTACGATTTTCATTCGCTCACTCCATTCCTTTGATATGAATTAATGTCGCATCCAACCTGAATTTATATTCCGATCAGATCCTGGATTTTCAGGACCCGACAGTAATCTGTCCGATGGATGCGAAAAAGAATTATATCAGAGTACAACATTCCTGCAAGTAAGAAAAATCCCTGCCGCTGTTTGTGCGCGAAGGACGGCAAGCAACATGGCCGAAATTTGCAGAAAATCAAATGCGAACATTATGCGTGCACCGTTTGCATGGTAAGACGCTTTTCCACTCCAGCCAGAAATGCAATGCAATCCAGCTGGTAACGCTGACACAGAGCCAGTCGATTCTTACGGACATCACCCTCAAGCTTCAGAGTGGAGCGATAATATAGCATGGAGCAAAGCAATCTTGCGGCCCCTTCCACAATCAGAGAGGCCACTTTTTCTCTCTCCTCCGACGATAAATCTTTGTATCTGTGAATACATTGCTCGAAGGTATCTCGCATCTCGTCCAGAATTCTGGTTTCAGAACTATCGAAATGATCCCATTCGCAGTCCAGATACTCCCGCAGAAATCCCTGGGGGCCCATTCCCGTGACTACCCCACCAATGGCAGCATTTACCTGGATCTGTGAGGTTCCATCATAGATTGTAACTATTCGCGAGTCTCTGTACAGACGGGACACATCGTAATCGTCTGTAAAGCCGGCTCCACCATGAATCTGTACGGCCTGGCCTACGATCTCAATGCAGCTTTCCGAGCAATAGAATTTTGAAATGGGTGTGAGGATCCCGGCCAGCTTTTCCCAGTATTTGATGATTGTATCGCTTTTTACATCCTTATCCGTGCCCCCCTGTCGCTTCAGATGCTCACCTCTCCAGTAGTAAAGATCCATGGCGCGGGCACCTTCAAACTGTAGACATCGCATGGCCTGGATTCTACTCTGCATATCCTCCAGCATGGAAGACACTGCAGGTATGTGGTCCAGAGTACGACCAAACTGAACCCTCTCCGAGGCATACTTTCTGGCTTCTTCGTAGGCCGCCGTAGAAAGTCCCACCGACTGCTGAGTAATTCCCATTCGCGCACCGTTGAGCATGCCCATGGTATAACGCACAAGACCCATGCCGGTTTGACCTACCAGCAATCCTGGAGTGTCCTCCAGAACAATTTCGCATGTGGGAGAAGCATGCATTCCCATCTTCTTTTCTATTCCAGCTACCTTCGCATATTCACTGTTCACCAGAAAGAAACTCAAGCCTCTGGCTCCACTGTCCGGACCACCCGTGCGAGCCAGCAGCAATAGCAAGGCAGGTTTATCGCCGGTGCCACATCCCTGGGATATAAACCTCTTGGCTCCTTCCAGCATGTAGAGAGAATCGCTATCTTCGCCAGCGAACTCTGCGTATTTCTTCTTTTCCTCTTCCGTGGCCGGCCTGGCTTTTGTGCGAAGATTGGGCAGATCGGATCCATGATCCGGTTCGGTTAATCCCATGGCGCATGCATACTGGCCATCCGCCAGGGCCGGTATCCATCGCTGTCGCATTTCATCACTGCCATTTCGTTCTATGATCTCTGCCAGATTGATACATCCAATGGCGATGGTAACTGATGCATCCACTCGATACATCATTTCAGTAAAGAATGCTCGCGCGGTCCAGGGCAATCCAAGGCCGCCATATTCCCGGGCCAATCCTGTGGGCTGCAATCCGGCCTGTCTGGCTTCCTCCACCAGTTCCAGCATCCCGGACGGGAAATGCACCTTTCCGTTTTCGAACCTTACTCCCTCCTGGTCCAGCTTTTGAACATGAGGAGCAATCTTGCGACCTGCGAACTCCCCTGCACTATCAAGTACAGAACGATAGTAATCCAGTGCTTCTTCTTTGCTGGACGGCGCCATGGCAAAGCGCTCCTCCCCGGTTTCCTTATAACGGCGAGCATCGAAAAAATCCGCTTCGTAGGCTTCCACCACTTCATTCCAGCGAATGATGTGGTCGAAATGAAGCATTAGATCTTCGTTGTCGGAGAAATAGTTTCCTTCAATCATAGAGACCTCCTGGAAACGAAGGCTCCTCTTAAATCACCCAGCGAATATCCTGTGGCTTCATCGTCTGGATAAGCAGCTTCAATGGCCCTGCGGGTGTCCGGCTTGATTTCCTCGGCACCGCCATGGCATTGCAGACATAGCGAGGCCTGAACTGGAATGGGGCTCATTACATATTCTTCTTTTTCTGTCCGAAAGTGCACCGGCTGCAGCGGTTCTTGATTCTTGAGCCGCTGCTTCCACATTTCGATTACCACCGCCTCAAACTCATTGGCTCGATGATCGGGATTTCTTGGTTTGTCCGAAACTCGATAGATCTTCCAGGCATCTTCGCTGTGCTTTTGTTCCATTTCCGGCGAAGCAACACTGCACATCTGGATGGCATAGGGCGCTCCTTTCTCTTGAATTGCCCCGATGAGACGCTTTTGAAGATCTCCCTTAAACGCCATAAAGCGATCCAGAGATTGCTGCACCTCCGGCGAAGGCTCTGATACAGAGATTTTCGCATATCCAATGCTTCGAAGCGCTTCCCCGGATGAAACAGGACCTGGATCACAATAGCTCTGCAACAAAAGGACGACTGAAACTAATATAAGAAATAGACCACGATTCATGCCCAGGGTTTATTACACGCCGGATAGAGAGCAAGAAAAAGTCCATGCGAGGCCGAGGAACCTGGTCGATGATTCCGATGGTTTCGCTCAATGCGATGCCAGAAGGCGCGAAACCAGTGATTGCACCCTTCGGTCTGCGGGTCGCAATTCCTGAAGAAGCGAAACTACATTTCGGGCCTGGTATGGTTTGCCGGTCTTCTCATAGAGGTGCACAAGCAGCATCAGGTTGCGAGTATGAGACGGATTTCGAAAGAAAAGCCGCTCTGCATGCTTCAAGGCCAGAGCAGCATACCCTGGATCGTCATGAAGAGAGGCCAGATGGTAGGTGGCGGCGATTCTATACAGAGACTCCTCCTGTTCGGCTCCGCCACGCACCAGGTTTCCAGCCTTTTTCAGAGCGCCCTGCAAAGCGGAATTATTCATGGCGGATTCCAGCTCTTTGAGGCGCTGATACAGATCATCCTCCTCAGGAATGGCCATGGCCTCCTGAAAGTGAAAACTCAGTAGCGACAGATCGTCGCTGATTTCTCCTGTCTTTTTGATTTCCTGTCTCAGAGCTTCCAGGTCGCCATCGGAAGTTTCACAATGATACAAAAACCTGGTATGATCGTCATTCATTACCCGGTCCTGCTCATTGAGCCAGACATCGTCCCTTCCATCCGAACCAAGAATGAGCCGATCATCGGGATGTAGACGAAAGGTATCCAACCGAAAGTCCAGATCGGTGGAATCAGTGGTCACTCCGATCTTTCGCAAGTTGCACTCAGTTTCGATGAATCGAGCTTCCCCATCTCGAAGCAGCACTGCCCAGGGATGCTCCACATTCAGGACATAGGTGAAACCGGTGTTTTCTTCCACCAGTGCCAGGATAAAGGAAGCCATCATACTTCCGTCGAATGGGCGAAACACAGTTTCCAGCTCCATTAC
>JBHIXQ010000058.1:0-9851 GCA_041984705.1 Leptonemataceae bacterium
CCTGTAGCCAGAGTCTTCATCGACATAGTCCGGAACCAGAAGACCGATTTCATGGTACTTTCGCAGGGTTCGAACTGAGAGTCTTGAGATTAGAGAGAATTGACCTATACTATACATTGACTTCCCTTGCTTCCGTGAAGGAATTCAGATTCTGGCTGGCCTCCTGCTGGTAGCGGACAACTGCAATCCCCATAAAAAATCCAGCTACGGGCATATGCAGATAACGTAGCCCCGTGGAAAAAAAGTAATCCAGCACGCTCATGTTGCTCATGGGAAGCAGAATTGCAAAATCCAGGGCCCAGTTGATCGCCAGCCAGACCAGGCCAATGAACAGCCCGGCGAAATGAGGCCTCCGGTCACTCTTTGCAATGGACCGGCTTAGTAGCCAGAGTCCCACGGTGGAGGACACAAGCATCATCAGGGTTTTGAAGGCGAATATGTCGATCTTCAGTGCACCTTGCTCAATAAAAGGAAGTGCAATGGTAAAAGGAACCAGCCAGACGACCAATCCTTGTAATATCATGCGTATTGCTCTTTTCCAGGTTTTCATGAGTCAAGGCTAGGGCCTCTCCCCGGGGGAGACTCTACTACAAAACTCTGCTCCTCTTCGCAAGCCTCAGGCATTCCGTTAAATCATAACCAGAAGTGTAGGATCGGCAAACGGGGACAAACGACTTTGCTTCCCTGGATTAAAGTCATCGAGACAACCTGATCGAACAACGCTTGCGATATTTGCCTCGCCAGTGCGACCGCAACAATTCCATGACCGATTATTCCAGTACGGAAAGTGGATAATGGGCCCGTTGATAATAGGGTGCGGACCGAACAGCATCATCGCTGTAGAAGTGAGGTTCCCAGCGAGCCTGGACTTCCAGCTCCTCTCCTTTTTCTCGAATCAGAAAATCATATTTCATCTTTTGCGTGGCTGTGGTTCTGGAAATAGTAAATGTGTGTATTGGACGCTTTCGAACGAATACGCGAAATCGATTGGGTCCGGCTTTCTCAGGAAGGTTTTTCAGGAATTGGCCATTCCTGGTGAGCCACACGAAGCGATCTTTTTCGAACCATTGCACTTCGATTTCTGAGGTCGGTATCGCTGTAATTTCTGAATGCACTGTCAGCTCATTTTCGTAGGCACTATCGATGACACTATCCCACAGCGAGCCCACCCAGAGCACCAACGAGAAAAAGCCGGCCAGAACGGCAGCCACAAAGCTCAGGGTCAGTACGGTGACGATGGAGTCTTTCATTCCAGGCTATCCTCGGAGTACAATTCTCTTGCCTGATATATAGTCCAGCAATAGCTCCAGTTAGTCCATCCCTGAAGCGCATTTGTGAATGAGCGTTCTTCGCAGCCTGGTTAATCTCAATCAACGGATGGGCCTGGCGAGGCTTTCCACCGCCAAAAGGCTCGAATCGAAGAGCTGGATTGAGAGTGCAGGGCTCGCAAATAAACTTGACACCGGCGTCATCTAAATGGCCAATCAGGAATGGCAACCACCACTCGCAAGAAAACATCAAAACGATCATCCGGAGCCGTTTCCACCAATGGGCGCGGAGCGCATTCTCCGCAGTCAGTAGCTAAACGGGCTCTGGAGATGATTGCTTCTGAGCGAGGAACCCGGGCGGAGGCCCTGGAGGTCTTTGATGCTCTCCCCGTTGCGGATCTCGATTTTATGTGGGGTCAGTGGAAGGGGTCCGGCATCAATACCGATCATCCTATGGATGGGCTTCTCGAAAACTACGCCTGGTACGGAAAGCAGTTCATAGATGAAGATAATGTACATCCTCTTTTGTTTCAGACCGGCAGCGGAAAGCTCTTCATCGTAAATCCGGCGCTGATGCCCATGGGATTGGCACTCACTCAGCAATGGCTGAAGGCCCCCATAATCAGGTTTTTCTTCCGAGCCTTTCGATTCTTGCTCACCACCAGGAAAACCAAAGCCAGGCTTCGGATGACCGAACTCAGGGGAAAGGTATCCGCCACCATGTGCTATGATGCTCTACCCATCCATGATGTGTTTCGCAAAGTGGATGCAAATACAGTAATGGGCTATATGGATTTCAAACATATGGATAGCCCATTCTTCTTCGCGTTGCGAAGGGACTCAAAAAATTAGTACTGCGACTCCAGCGATAGGAGATGTTCTATCTGAAATTCCCGCTGCCGGGCAATTGCAGTGGCTTTCTTTTTTGATTTGTTCGTGCAATTCGCCGCAAGACTGTCGGTTTCGTGATCGCATTGGCGAGCGCCTCAGATTAATGCCCTTGACCTGAGAATTACGTACGTTGCTCTAATGGTCATGGTTCGTAATGTGCTCCTTCCCGTTTTGTGCGTACTGATTTGCTGCGGCGAAAGCCCCACCCCTGATCTAATTTTCTACAACGGCACGATTATTACAATGTCGTCGAAAGCTGAATCCGGCTCTACGGAGGCAATTCTTGTTCGAAACGGAAAAATTCACTACGTGGGAAGCCAGAAGGAAGCTTTCGCCCAGGCCCGAACCAATGCAAAATCTATCGATTTACAGGGGGCCACATTGCTTCCCGGATTTGTGGCTCCTCATACTCATCCCGAGCTTTCGGCGTATTTGCATACATTTGTGGATCTGAGTGGATTTCGTCATTCCTCACCGGAAGAAGTGATGAGCGCTCTGAAGAGGGCTGTGGAGGATGCAGAGCCAGGCGAATGGATCTATTGTAAAGGTTTTGATCCCATTCTCGTTCCAGGTCTTGAAAAGCCAGATATATCCCAGCTGGATGCGATGGCACCAGACAATCCAGTGGTAATACTTGCACAGAGCATGCATTCGGCCTGGGCCAATTCTCGGGCTTTCGCAGAGCTGGGGATCACAGCCAATACGAAGCCTCCCGAGCAGGGCTCCTATTATGAAGTGGACGCTGACGGAAATCTTACAGGCTTTATCGTCGAGGTTGCTGCCATGCAGCCATTCATGAAGGCTGCACTGCCAACCATCGATATAAAAGAGAATTTTCAGGAAATTCTGGATGGTTATGCAGATCACGGAATTACCAGCATTGGCACAGCCGGTGTGTTTGGCGAAAACGATAGGTCCCTTATGCTAATGCGATGGCTTTCCGCAGAAGAGCCGGGGATGTTTTTAAATCTGCTAGGATTCTTTGGCATACTTCCCGAGAGAAAACCCACCGTGCGAAACTTCGTCTATCTAAAGGCGGACAGTCCCTTCGATATTCCCTCCGAGCCCCAGCGCGATGATCCTTCCTTTCAGATTATAGGTATTAAACTATGGTACGACGGTTCGCCGTATACAGGCTCCATGTATCTAAAGGAGCCATATCTGGAAAGCGACTTGATGCAGAATGGGCTGGGCCTGCCTCCTGGCAACAGCGGAAGCCCCGTTGTTGCCAGGGATGAGTTTGAAACCCTGGTTACAAAGTTTCATAACCAGGGATGGCAACTGGCAATACATAGTCAGGGAGACCAGTCCAGCTACGAAGTGATGCAAACACTGGAGAAAGTGCTTCTGGAAAACCCGAGACAGGATCATCGGCATCGCCTGGAACATGCACTTCTTTTGCCTCAGGATCTACTTTCGAAACTGGCTCAAAACGGCATCACCGTAAGCTTTCATATCAATCATCTGTACTATTATGGAGAGGCCCTTCGAAACGATATTATTGGAGACCGTGCTGAATCAATGTTGCCCACGCGAAGCGCTTTTTCAAGCGGAATCAAGGTTTCTCTTCATGCCGATCAACCAATGTATCCGGAAGATCCACTTTCCCTGGTGCAAACTGCAGTCAATCGCAGCGGCCGAGAGGGAGAAATAATCGGTGAGTCCGAGTCTATTGATATACGCCAGGCCCTGGAAGCAGTGACCATTCATGGAGCCTGGCAGCTGGGTCTGGAAGACAGGCTGGGTAGCATAGAGGTGGGTAAGGATGCGGACCTGGTAATTCTGGATGCCAATCCTCTGATCACTCAACCATCGCTGCTCAGGAAGATCCAGGTGTTGGCCACGTTTGTATCCGGCAGGCAGATTGCCGGTACACCTCTTCACTAGCGGCACGAACAACACGCTCCAGGACCGGAATTCATCATCCCTCGGAAAAAATATTCAACTAAATGGTTGACTATTGACTGGCCCTGGTTACATTTAACCGTATGGTTGAGGAACGAAACCCTGCCCTGGACGAAGTATTTCATGCACTGGCGGATGGAACCCGAAGATCCATTCTTGAAACGGTCTTAAGTAAGCCATCCACGGTGGGTGATCTGGCCGAACCCTATGAGATGTCTCTGGCAGCGGTGTCCAAACATGTGGTGGTGCTGGAGCAAGCCGGATTGGTGAATCGTACCCGGCAGGGACGACGGATCATCGTTACAGCAAGGCCGGAAGAGCTCAAGCCAGCCATCGATCTTCTGCAGTATTACTCAACATTCTGGAAACGAAGCCTGGACTCTCTGGAGGAGTTCCTTCTTGGCCGTGTTTCCGAGCCGGCTCAATCCCTGGACCCCATCAACCGGCAACCTCAATCCGGGGCCAAGAAAAGCGAAAAACGAAACGAATCCTCGCTGGAAAACGACCCAGAAGACCGGATCCAGAAAGATCGCCGGAGCTCCCGGGAATCAGCCGGTCCGATCAAGACTCCGGCCTATAGCAATCATGGAAAAAAGAAAGCCAAGAAGAATAGGAGGAAAGGACAATGAACGAAAACGATGTAGTGGTTCGAAAAACCATACAGATGAACAGAGAACAGGTCTTTCAGGCCTGGCTTGATACGGCCAGCATGGCTAAATGGTTTTGCCCGATTCCGGGAGGCCATAGCGAGGTGCAGTGTGATGCATCGGTAGGCGGGCAGTTCAAGATTGATATGATTGCCCCGGACGGCGACACCGTACCTCACTGGGGGATCTACAAGACTATTGATCCGCATGAACTTCTGGAATTCACCTGGAACAGTCCCCATGCCAGCGATACAGTAGTTCGTATTGAGTTCAAGTCCGTGAACGATGGCACTGAAGTGACATTGATCCATAGCGGACTGGACACAGAAAAAGGACGCAACGGACACCGAGATGGCTGGACTTCCATCCTGGAACGACTGAGCGAATCCCTGGTGGTTGTTGGCTAATAACTGGTGGCGGGAATCGGTTGAGCCATGGATCGAGCCGAGTCCCGCAAATATTTTTCTCCCTTCCTTTTCAGATTTATCCTGCTCTGGCTGCCATTCCGCTATGGCTTCATTCCTCTGCACTTACACCTTCAGTAATTAGATTGAAATCAGCGCCGATCTGAATCCTGGAATCGTATAAGCTGCGAGGAAGCCCCGGCCATATTTCTTGACCGCGCCGGGTGTAGCCGGTTCTCTGGTGGCATCTAATCTGCATCTCCCGGGAGTTAATATGTCAAACGAAGCCAAGATTGTATGGACCAAAATCGATGAAGCACCTGCCCTTGCGACCTATTCATTTCTGCCTATCCTGCAGTCATTTGTAAAAGGAACCGGTATCGAATTCGAGACCAGAGATATTTCCCTGGCCGGCCGAATCCTTGCCAATTTCCCCGAAAAACTAAAAGAGAATCAAAAACAGCCGGATGATCTGGCCATACTGGGTGAACTGGTGAAAAAGCCGGAAGCGAATATCATCAAACTTCCCAATATCAGTGCCTCTATTCCTCAGTTGCAGGCAGCCATCCGCGAACTGCAATCCCAGGGTTATGATCTGCCGGACTATCCGGAAGAAATCAAGTCACCGGAGGACGAGAAGTTAAAAGAGCGATACGCAAAAGTCCTGGGAAGTGCTGTTAACCCGGTACTCAGGGAAGGGAATTCGGATAGACGAGCTCCGGTTTCTGTAAAGAAGCACAGTCAAAAGTATCCCCATAAGATGATGAAACCCTGGCCGGAAAAATCCAGATGTCGCGTAGCTCATATGTCTTCCGACGATTTCTTTGGTACCGAAACTTCATTAACCATGAAGAAAGCGGGCACCGCTCGTATAGAGTTCTCGGATGATTCAGGAAAAACGGAGATTCTCAAAGATGGAATCAAACTTCAGGAAGGAGAAGTAATTGATAGCGCCTGTATGAAAGCAACGGCTCTACAGGAATTCTTTGCAAGCGAAATTGAAGCTGCGAAGAAGGAAGGAGTGTTGTTTTCGCTTCATTTGAAAGCTACCATGATGAAGGTTTCCGACCCGATCATTTTTGGTCATGCAGTGAAGGTCTTCTATCGCGAAGTCTTTGAAAAGCATGCGAAAACCTTCAGCGAGATTGGCGTAAATGTAAACAATGGACTTGCGGATGTTTACTATCGCATTGAAAAGCTGGATTCAGCGAAACAGGAAGAGATCAAAAAAGATATCCAGGCGGTCTATGAAAAAAGTGCCGATCTGGCCATGGTGGATTCTCGTAAAGGGATTACGAATCTTCATGTGCCCAACAACGTAATTATCGACGCTTCCATGCCCAATGTGATTCGGGATGGAGGCAAAATGTGGAATAAAGACGATGCACTTCAGGAGTGCATTGCCGTTATTCCGGATCGAAGCTATGCAACTATGTATCAGGCCGTGATCGAAGACTGCCAGAAAAACGGTCAGTTTGATCCGGCCACCATGGGCAGTGTTGCCAACGTAGGTCTGATGGCTCAAAAAGCCGAGGAATACGGATCCCACGATAAGACCTTTGAGATAAAAACCGCGGGCACCGTGCGTGTGCTGGATGGTGATGGCACGACGCTTCTGGAACAGAAAGTATCATCGGGAGATATCTTTCGCATGTGCCAGGTAAAGGATGAACCCATCAAAGACTGGGTGAAGCTGGCAGTCACCCGGGCCAGAGCCACGGGAAGTGCTGCGGTATTCTGGCTGGATGAAAATCGTGCCCACGATGCTCAGCTAATAACGAAAGTTAACGAATATCTAAAAGACCATGATACGAAGGGATTGGAGATTCTGATCAAAAGCCCTGCGAAAGCAATGGAGTTTACCTGCGAAAGAATCCGCCAGGGAAAAGATGTAATTTCTGTTACGGGAAACGTCCTTAGAGATTATTTAACAGACCTGTTCCCCATTCTGGAGCTGGGAACCAGCGCTCGCATGCTATCCATCGTGCCTCTGCTCAATGGAGGCGGTTTGTTCGAAACTGGCGCCGGTGGATCCGCTCCCAAGCATGTGGACCAGTTTCTTTCGGAAGGACATTTGCGCTGGGATTCCCTGGGGGAATTCTGTGCCATGGCCGCTTCTTTTGAGCATGTCGCAGCCAATTACAAAAACCAGGAGGCCCAGGTGCTGGCGGATACCCTGGATCAGGCCATTGGACAGTATCTGGAAAATGGCAGAACTCCATCCCGAAAAGTGAACGAAATCGATAACCGTGGTAGCCACTTCTATATTGCACTTTACTGGGCTCAGGCTCTGGCTGCTCAGTCCGGCAGCGCTACTCTAAAGGAAAAGTTTGCACCTGTAGCGCAAGCACTCACAGACAACGAAGCGAAAATCATGGATGAGTTGAATGGAGCACAGGGCAGCAAGGTAGATATTGGCGGGTATTTCCATCCGGAATTCAGTAAAGCGGAAGCAGCCATGCGTCCCAGTAAGACCCTGAATTCTATTATTGATGGAATTTCCTAGAAACGGAAATACAGTCCCTGTCGTTGCCAGATGATAGAGTTCATCTGGCAACGAAGCAGGTGCGGAGGTTTTCCAGGCGTCGAGGGAATCCGCCACGTTGTATGCCGCCCGGCGGATGGATGAATCCAGTATTTCCGTTGCCCGGATGGAGTATTGATTCGTTGTTTATTCTGAATTACCACCAGTCGCCGCCTTTTGCCAGTCGCTTTTGCTGTCTTGAATTCCTCACCTCTTCCAGCTGACTGCGAATACGGGAACTTGCCTCCGTAGCATCCAGTCTGGAGAAATGCCGGAGCACGAAAGCAGCATTCTCTGCGGGAATCTCTATTACAGCATGCTCCTGGCTGGAGCCCTCAGCCGGACGTACATCCATCAGTAAATCCACCGGCTCTTCGCCCAGAAGACCGTGCTGTAGCTTATCCGCATGTTCCTTCTTCGCGCCGCGAAATCCATTCCATTGAGAGAGCATAAGCAACCTCCATAAACACAGTGTACTTACTCTCCGCCAGAAGAGCATAGTAAAAAAAATTTAGTGTATAGTCTTCTGGATGTAATGATTGGGTTCTTTTGGATTACTCCCTGGTCCAGGAACATGATATCCTAATGCGGATTCAGTATTCTTAAGCTAATCGGACTTCATCTGAATTCACGATAGATCACAATTAGAGAATCTTCTCTCTGTGAAGCTGGCTGTAGTAGGGTGCAGTCTTCGTTAGACATTGCACTGGAATGAGTTGTCAATTTTGAATAAAGATCAATTCTGTGGGCACGATGATTGCTCCCGATATTCCATCCAATGAATCCCTGAGAATGCAGGCACTGGTACGCTTGAGAATCCTGGATACAGAGCGGGATCAGAGGTATGACCGACTTACTGAGATTGCTGCCAGTATTGCCGGAACTCCCATTGCACTCATTACCCTGGTGGACAATGAGCGTCAATGGTTCAAGTCTTCCCTGGGTCTGGAACAATCAGAAACGCCCAGAAACGTATCCTTCTGTGCTCATGCCATCAATCAGTCGGATCCGTTTCTGATTCCCAATGCTGCTCTGGACGAAAGGTTTAAAGACAATCCTCTGGTAACCGGCGATCCAAACATCGGATCCTATGCCGGGTTCCAGCTTGTAACCAGCGATGGTCTGGCAGTAGGAACACTTTGCGTTATAGATATAGAGGCACATGATTTAAGTGAAGAGCAGGTCTTTCAGATCAATTCCCTGGCCCGAGTAGTTATGGATATGATGGAGCGAGATGCTGTAGCCTATGATCTGGCCGCCAGTGCAGAGAAGACCATACTATTCGAGAATATCCTGAAGACATATTTACCGGAAAGGACCTGGAGCAGACTGGGACAATTCACCAGCGCGGATTCATTTTCCATTCCCGATGAGCGGATTCCTACTACCATCATGTTTATGGATGCGAAATCATTTACTCAGTACTCGGAACGCAATGAACCTGATCAGGTACTGGAAACCCTGAACAACTACTATGACAGGTTTATTTCCAGCATCTTTCACAATGGCGGCGATATTAACAAATTCATTGGTGATGCAATCCTGGCCTCCTTTTCATCAGCGGATGAAGCGCTAGCCGCGGCTCGGGAAATCCAGGCAGAGGCCAGGCGAATTTCTGCAAATCAACCAGAAGGTCAGAGGCTTGGATTTCGCATTGGCCTGCACTCTGGTTCAGCCATTACAGGAACTGTGGGAAATTATGTGCGAAAGGAGCAAACCTGGATAGGGGATGTAATCAATACAGCCTCCAGGTTGCAGTCGGTGTGCCCGGCAGATGGAATTTTGTTTTCCGAGGACTTCTACCGGGAATTGCAGAAAACCGTAAGCCCGGGGAAGAGGTATCGATTGAGATTGAAGGGCAAAGAGAAAGATGTGCTGGCCTATTTAATTCAGTAACCATCCACGTCAGTTTCGCTGGTGTAGCCTCAACAAGACCGCTTCTGGCTATTGAGAGCAGCCGCTTCAGGTCCCGGCCACTATACCGGAAACAATTCTGTGTCTACGGAAGACTTAGCACTTCTCCGGGAAAGATGTTGTCAGGATCTTTGATCTTGTCTCGATTCGCATCGTAGATCTCTTTCCAGCGGCCCGTGGTTCCATAGATTCGGCGACTGATGTCAGTAAGGGTGTCACCCTGCTGCACATAGTAGGTGCCGCCGGGTCTGTGGTCTGAGTCGGTAGTGGGCCCGGAATTGTCATTTCGGGCCGGCTG
>JBHIXQ010000059.1:0-9716 GCA_041984705.1 Leptonemataceae bacterium
ACTGAACGGATATCCTGGGATGAGCACCGTTCCTGGTTTAAGGATCAAATAAGTGGAAGCGACCCGAGGCTCGTTGTTATCGAATTAGAGACAGGCGGCGGAGTCCAGCAAGTCGGACAATTAAGGGTAGATCAAAGAGGTACTGTGTCGTTTTCAATGGCTCCTGAATTCCGCAACAAAGGAATGGGAAGTATTTGTTTGCGGGCTGCAGTGCTGTACATTGGTCAAAAACAAAACCTTGACCGAGTATTTGCATACATCCTTCCTGAAAACGATACATCCATAAGGGCTTTCGAGAAGGCGGGCTTTCGCTACCTTGAAAATCAATCTGTCGAAGGCAGAATTGCCCTGAAATACGTACTAATTCTCCCTGCAAAGGCGGAAAGTCAGGTCCAAACATGAATCAAGTGCAAATCGGAAGCCATATCCTGGGTGCGAATCGTCCCCCATTGATAGTGGCCGAACTTTCCGGGAACCATAACGGTTCCCTCGATCGGGCGCTTCGAATCATCGACGCGGCTGCAGACGCTGGTGCACATGCTGTCAAATTCCAGACTTATACACCGGATACTATGACCATTGATATCAGGGAGCGTGAGTTCAAAATTAAAGACCAGAACAGTCTATGGAGTGGTCGAAACCTTTATGACCTTTATCGAGAGGCTCACACTCCCTGGGAGTGGCATGAAGCGTTGGTCCGTAGGGCCAGGGATAGAGGGTTGTTGTGGTTTAGTTCTCCTTTTGATAAGTCAGCAGTGACATTTCTCGAAGGCCTTGAAGCCCCTGCTTATAAAATATCTTCGTTTGAAATACTTGATTTGCCATTGATTGAGTCGGCTGCCCGCACCGGAAAGCCAGTCATCATATCCACCGGAATGGCTTCCATCTCCGAAATTGCAGCAGCAGTGGATACAGTAAAAAAGAGCGGCAATGACCAACTCGTATTGCTTCAATGTACGAGCAATTATCCAGCCCATCCGGCCCACGCAAGAATTCGTAACATACCATTGCTTCGAGATCTTTTTCAATGCCCGGTGGGGCTTTCGGATCACACCGCCGGTATTGGGGTAGCCGTGGGAGCGGTGGTGCTGGGTGCCGTAATGTTGGAAAAGCATTTTACCGATACCCGCTCTAATAAAGGAGTAGATTCGGAGTTTTCAATGGACAGCACGGAAATGGCGGCACTCGTGAGCGAAGCATTGACTGCCTATGAAGCCTGCGCGGATTCTGGCTTCGGCCCTACTGATTCGGAAAAGTCTTCGCTGGTCTTTCGCCGAACTTTATACGTTGTCAAGGATATGATGGAAGGCGAAGCGTTCACTGAGGAAAATCTGAGAAGCATTCGTCCTGGACTGGGCCTCCCGCCTGGCCACCTACCAAATCTAATTGGCCGAACGGCAAAAAAACCGATCCGGCGTGGTACTCCGCTTACCTGGGATTTGCTGGCATAGAGAATTTTACCTCTCCAAAAAATTGAAAACTATGTCTAAAGTAGTCGCAACCATAGAAGCACGAATGACATCTTCCCGACTGCCAGGTAAAGTATTGTTGCCGGCTGGGGGGGAGCCATTGCTCGCCACCATGATTCGGCGAGTGAGAATGTCCCAATTCATTGATGATGTAGTGGTGGCGACCACAACAAATGATGCGGACCAACCTATTGTCGATTTGGCGCTTGCCTTGAATGCGAAGGTTTTTCGTGGCAGCGAGTCCGACGTCCTCGGACGCGTACTTGGGGCTTTACTTAAATACGAAGCCGATATCTGTGTTGAGTTGACCGGCGATTGCCCTCTGATAGATCCAGCAATAATCGACTTTGCCGTAAGGGAATTTCATCGCAGCAGCGCCGAACATCCCTATGTCAGTAATTCAGATCCGGAGCGTACAGTGCCCCATGGGCAAGACGTCCAGGTTTTCCTGGCGAAAGCTTTAGGGGAGCTGGAACGGGAGGTCTCGGGCCCGGAGGACCGAGAGCATGTGACGCTGGGGTTTTATCGTTCCGGGGCAATCGAAAGGTGGCGGCCTCGATTTTTGCCTCCGCAGCTACCATGGGACTGCAATGAGATTTTTATGACTCTCGATTATGAGGAGGATTATGAGCTCATTCGTGCGATTCATGAGGCGTTATTTCTCAGGCACCCAGTCTATAACGTAAACCAGATAGTGGATTTCATTCACGCAAACCCAGAATTGCACAACAAATGTGTTAACATTCGGGAGCAAAAGTAATGTTGCGAGTCGGCATTCTGGGTGCTGGCCGTATGGCTCAAGGTTATGACAATCCGGGAGATGCGCCAGCACGATCACTGGCCAACGCAATCTCACAAAATCCTAATACTAGACTCGTTGCTTTCTTTGATCCCGACGAAGCCAAAGTCAGTGCTGCTGAATCAAAGTGGGGCCTCGAACCTTCCCCGAGGGATATTGGTCTCTGGCTCGACCAAAAGTTTGATATAATATGCATCGCAAGTCCAACGGAGATCCATAGTGAACAACTCAGAATGGTAGCCGAAGTCTCTCCGCAGGCAATTCTTTTGGAGAAACCTGTTTCATCTGATATTAGAAGCTATGCATTGGATATCCGTTATTGTGGGACCCGGGGAGTTCCCGTTTTTGTGGACTTCCCGCGAAGGTACCACCCAGTAATTGCCGAGCTGAAAGATCAGATTCAATCCCTGGGAGATATGGACTCGGTTTCTATTGTATGCACTCAAAGTATGACCCACAATGGAATCCATGCTCTGGACCTCGTTGATGAGCTACTCCCCGTCCGGCTTTCTCCGTATTCCGTGGTCGGCTCAGCTGCATCCGGAATTTTATACAACCAAATACAGGGTCGAGAAGTCGGCATCCAATATATGGTATGTAACGTCGGTTATTACATATGGAGCCTGGAAATCCGGTTCCAGCACGGACGAGTTGCGTTTCGAGATTCTCCTGAAGAGTATCGCGCTGACCGAATCCAGAACAGCTCTGAGTATGTTGGCACAACCGATCTTAAGTGCATCATGCAGGGGTCCATGGAAGATATATCAATGGTGGGCCTATGTCTTGAGAATCTTCTCCTCACAATCGAAAGCCCTGACTCCATCCGTGATTACATACGGAAAGAAACTTACCGACAAGAGTTCCTGAGTGAAAGTCTTGGTTTAATCGAACAATAGTTCCGGCGACATCACAATAAATAATTGAGGCCAATAGAGGTATATCGTGGCAAAACTAGCAATTAAAGGTGGAAATCCCGTACGCACAAAGCAATTTCCGGGTCATTATATGATCGGAGAAGAGGAAAGGCAGGCTGTTGAGCGAGTCATGCGTTCTGGCGAGCTTTCCAGATTTCTTGGTGGATTCCATAAAGATTTCTATGGTGGCCCGGAAGTTCAGCAATTCGAAAAAGACTGGGCTCACTTTACCGATGCGAAGTATGCCATTAGCGTTAATTCGAATACATCTGGACTCTTTGCTGCAATTGGTGCTGCCGGTGTAGGGCCGGGAGATGAAGTCATCGTAAGTCCATATACAATGGCTGCTTCGGCAACCAGTATTATTGCATACAATGCCATTCCCGTATTTGCAGATATTAAACCAGACATTTTTACACTCGACCCAGACAGTGTTCGATCTCGAATTACTGAACGAACGCGAGCCATCATGGTGGTGGATATTTTCGGTCATCCGGCTGATCTGGATGAAATCCTGGAGATCGCGAAAGAGCACGACCTCGTGGTTATTGAAGATGCCGCACAGATCCCCGGCGGGGTTTATCGCGGTCGTAAGGTCGGTGGAATTTCCCATATGGCCGTATTCAGTTTGAATTATCATAAGCACATCCACACGGGAGAAGGTGGTGTTGTAACCACGAACGATGACCGGTTGGCCGAAAAATTGCAGCTGATCCGGAATCACGGGGAGGCTGTGGTTGGTGACAAAGGAGTAGCGGACCTCATAAACACGTTTGGATTCAATTTTCGGCTGACTGAAATACAGGCGGCCATAGGTATCGAGCAACTCAAGAAATTACCTGGCCTGTTGGAGGCTCGAATAGAAAATGCAGAATACCTCAATGATCGTATTGGCTCTCTTCCCGGCTTTCAGGCACCAGCCGTCTACGAAGGCTGTGTTCACACCTACTATGTTCAGGCCTTCCTCTTCGATCAGGAACTAATAGGTTGTAGTAGAGAGACATTTGTGGATGCTGTTTGTGCCGAACTACCCACCGCAACCGACAGGGATTGGCCACTAGTTTTCTCGGGTTATGGCACACCCCTGTATATGCTGCCCATGTATCAAAACCGGATTGCTTATAAGGGTGGATGCCCCTGGGAGTGCGGAGACCGAAAGAGTAATGTATCCTATGCGCCCGGCATCTGCCCCGTGGTTGAAGATTTAGAAGCGCATAGATTAATTGGGTCAGAGTTTATGAGGCCTCCCTGTGATCTAAGCGACATGAAGGAAGTAGCCGATGCATTCGAGAAAGTCTACGAGAATCGAGCGGAGCTTCGGTAAATTCTGCGAATCCTTGAATGAACGAAACGATTATCATTGCTGTTCATGACCCGGGCGGGTACAATGTTGTTCTGCCTGTAATCGAAGCTCTATCGCGCAATAAAGTGATAATACTGGCTCTTGGGCCTGCACGCGATAGGCTGCCCGCCGAGCTTCTGGAGCTGGCCCCTCATCTGGATTCGAAACCAGTTTTGGGCTTTCCGCGGGAAAGACTTGTGGACTCGGTCTTAATATCCAATATATTTGATAGATATTGTCCGATTCTGGTCTTTTCTGGAACGAGCTATCAAAGTAATCTTGAATGGCTATGTATTCGCGAGGCTAAAAGACGAAAGATTTCGTCGGCCGTTATTCTTGATTACTGGGCAGAATACCGAACTCGCTTTGTGCGAGATGCTGAACTTGTGCTACCGGATCAGATCTTTGTAAACGATGAACGAATGCGAACAGGCATTCTGGGTGAGCTAGGTGATGCCGCTCCCCGCGTTGAGTTAGCAGGAAATCCACACCTGGAACGGATTGCCAGGACAATCTCTAACAGGAAACAGGTCTCGGAACTCCCGAAGAACGAATATCGTTTTATTTCTGAGAATATTTATGGGTATTTCCCGGAAAGGGAGGTTAATGAGTTCGTTTTGGTGGAGAGAATTCTGACCTTCCTGACCGAAAATTTAGACGGTTTTACATTTAAGATTCGTCCCCATCCGATGGAAGATCCCAGAGCCTGGAGTCCACATATTGTCCGGCTTCAGGACCAGTTCCGTCGTGGGCGTATTGAATTGGAAACCTGTGGTTTCGAGGAAGCTCTTGAAAATCCAGCTGTCGCGGTGGGAATATCCTCGATGGCCCTGCTGGAGACTGCATGCTGTGGTCATCCAACTGTTTCTTTTCAGATTGGCATCGAAAATCGAGATGAATACTTTTTTATTCCCTTCACTGAGTACGGTATTCATGAATTGCGAGAGGAAAGTGACATGCATCTATTGCTCCGGCCGAAGTCAGAGGATTCAGATTCAGGTCCGAAACGGGAGTCGAAATCCATCTCGACTATACTAAAAGGATTAAGCGATTTATCCGGACTGAATTTAATCCAGGAATTCCATTCTGACTCCGAGGATGGCGGAGCATGAAGGAGAATAGTTCCATCCCTCTGGTTCCTCCTATTGCTCCTCGATCCGACTGGAAGCGATTACTTAAGAATATGCTTTCACCCGTTGGGCAGTGGCAACGATTCTCCCGGCGTCGAAAAAGGAAACAATTTGACTCAAGCATTTCCCGATTGGGCGATTCGGCGGATCGCGGTTTTGTTGGTCCCTTTGTTGTCGACGGGCTATTTGATAATCCCAATTATTGGGCGCGTTTTGCTTTTGCAAGCAATGCATTCGGACTGAGGCCCGAACAGGGGATCGGATTGCTTGGCCCGTTTCAGGTTTCGCCGGTCATGCTTACCTTGCGTCGCCTTAAGATACGAAAGCTTTTTTCCTTTGATCGCGGTCTTAGAGCTGGAGAGTTTTACCGGAGCTGTCAACAGGAGGCAAGTTTATCCATCCGCGGTGTCAAAACAGCAGCAGACCTCTTAAAGATTAAATTACCGTATGACTTTCCCCCGGAATTCTTGTACGATGCAATCCTGAAAGAGGAAAGAGTTGCTACGGTCAATCCAGATTCTCCCGCTGTAGTTTCGCTCCTGGCGGAGTGCATCGGCTACCTTTACCAGACGGAAGCTCTGATCCGCGAGCACGGCCCTGAGATATTCTTTATGAGTCATGTTATTTCGCATCGTATGGGTGCTATAGCCTGGGTGGCACTTAAGCATTCGATTCCAGTTTATCTCCTATTTGGCAATTATGGAACCTTTCGCTTTACCAGGATTATGAGTCCGGACGAGATATTTGATACTACAGACCGGCCCAATGCATCTGAAATTGAAAACTTGTCGCCTCAGGTCCGCGAGCAGCTTATTGCAGCGACAAGGCAATACATGGCCATACGAGAACGGGGGGAGTCCGGGGATATTGGGGCCCGCTACGCATTTGCCAGAAACAATGAGGTCTGGGAAAAAGAATCCCTTTGCTCAGAATATGGCTGGGACCTCGATAAACCGATCATCTCCGTCTATGCATCTAACTGGTTTGATTATCCCCATGCCTTTGGACTCAAGAATTTCGTCGATTTCTTAGAATGGATTCAGGTTACCATTAGAGCTATTCGGGAGAACAGGGCAGTCAACTGGTTACTTAAGCCGCATCCCTGCGATGAATGGTATGGGGGAGTTACTCTCAAGGATCTGGTAGAAGAGCATCCCGATTATCCTCATATCCGGCTTTGTCCGCAAAGAATGTCTGCTAAAGCGACGAAATCTGTTAGTGATGGCCTGGTCACGGTGCATGGAACTGCGGCCATTGAGTTTGCTCTGGACGGAAAACCCACCCTGTTGGCTGATCGTGGTTGGTATCATACGGCAGGTATTGGAAGGGTATGTAATAGTCAGTCGGAATATGTGGAGCAACTGACAGCATCCTGGTATAAGGATTTTGACTCAAACGCTTTGATTCAGAGGGCTGAAATTTTTGCGGGTATCTATTTTACACCGGTCTCCTGGCAAAATGGGCTGCTGTTCTTGGACGATTCCGAGCAATGGAAGATTTTCGACCATCTTCCGGATCTCTTAAAAAAACACCCGGTTGCGATCCGGAACGAAATACGTGCAATACAGGACTGGAAGAGCAGCGGGCATCCGTACTTGCACACCTTCAAGCATATTAACAGCGGGAATGCAACTTCCCCGAATTGCTAAGGTAGCTACCGCAAAAAATTCATTTGCCCCAATATAGGTATTGATCGCATGAAAATAGGCATTCTCGCAACAATGGATTGTCCTACCCTGGATCATCTGCTAGGTGAACTTCAGAGGCATGGTGTTTCCGCAGAACTGATGATTATGGATGCACGCACCATGAGCGAAAAAGACGTCTTGATCTTTCAAGAAAGAACCGGAGGAGCCTTCGCTGAATATTCGCCGGAGAAATTCGGGAACGAACCCATTGCACACTATTTTTTTGAAAACCACAATAATGAGGATTGTGTCAATTTCATTGAATCCGAGAGGGTGGACCTTCTGATCAATGCTGGAACGCCGCGGATACTAAAGAGTCCAATCCTTAATGCTGCGCGAAAGGGGATACTGAATTGTCATCCGGGCTTACTTCCCAACTATCGCGGCTGCACATGCGTAGAGTGGGCAATTTTCAATGATGATCAAGTCGGTAATACGGTGCACTTCATGGTGGAGGGTATTGACGAAGGCCCAATGGTTGTTTCTGAGGGGATCTGGTTTGATCGTTCTGATGACTATCAAGGAGTACGAGTCAAAACCTACAAGCATGCAAACGAATTGATGGCCCGAGGTGTTCTGCGTGTAGCCTCGGAAGGTTTATCCGCGGAAGAACTTCCCGGTCAGGGGCAGGGGAAGTATTATTCCGTCATTGATGATGTTAAGCTGGATATGGTGAAAGAGAAACTTGCGAAGGGAAATTACCTATACCAAAAGTAATCGTTCCCTGGCACGGAGTATTAGTATACTGTCGGACGGTAATGGAGTAATCCAGGATCGATGCCGGAATTAAATTGGAGAATGTAATGGCAAGAATTGGTTTAATCAGAAAGTTGAAGCTCTACTACAGGGCGATCAGAAGACCGGAGATGCCGCGCCTCAGCCGGACCAGCAGGCAATATCGATTGCTGAGACCGGGATGGTTTGACCTGCGTTCCTTAAGGCTTCAATTGAGGGATATCGAACGATTACCCAGGGTCGAACTGGCATCAAGCCAGGAAAACGAACACTTTGGTAAAGTTTATGAGTACAATGCAGGCGTTACTGTGCACAAGCTCATAACTACAACTCGGAGAGCAGAAATATATTTCCAGATCTTAGCTCTACCTCCGCGAAATGTGGCGGCCGAAAGTCTGCTGCTGGTTGGCCCAAGAAACATTCAAGAATTTGTAATTGCCGATGCGTACGGTTTCTCATGGGAAAACATGACCGGGCTGGACCTGTACTCTACAAACCCGAAAATCGTTGAGGGAAACATGGAACACATGCCCTTTGATGACGAATCTTTTGATAATCTTTGTATGGCCCATACCTTCGCTTACGCAGACGATCCGTATAAATGTCTGGAGGAAATGTTCAGAGTGTTGAAAACGGGGGGCAGGTGCGCTTTTGGTTTTACCCACGTGCCGACGGACCCTGATTGGAAGACGAATAGAATACCTCCTGAGAATATCCTAGAGCATATTCGCAAAATCGGTTTTTCGATTTATGTGCATGACAGCGCTCCTAAAATAAACGTCCTTGGCCAGGCCCAGGAGTCTATTTGGGTGGGAATGAAGAAAGTCTAGGCATCGAAGGATAGATAATTATGGGAACTCTTGAAAGATTGAAGACCATTGGTCGAGCCCTGGCGGGCCCGCTGTATTCCTCCATTCGGACGCGAAGACATCTGCGGCAAATTGATCGCAATAAATCCCGGATGCTGGATCGCCGTTATAGAGATTATCACTCATTGGCGATGAATAACTACTCCGTCAGTAATAATGGCTTCCGGTTTCCGGATTCTGTAGGGCTCGCGGAGAGCTTCCAGCGAAAGGGATTTGCGCATTTTCATACACCGGATTCCAGAGAAGCCAGTGAACGAGTTTTTGCTACAATTCAAGAAGAAGAAAAGACTGGAGCTACGATCTGGGATGCTGAGACAGGCCGATACTTAGATGATATCGGAAAGCGGTTCCCGGAGCTGGTTGATATGTTTAAGGGTTCAGTTGGAGAATTCATTGAGGCGACCTTTAAGTCCCACTTCAAGATCTACTACGGTGTTATCTATCGGTCTCTTCATCTCAAGGATCAAAAACCTGAAGGGTCTCAGCTATGGCATGCAGATGGTGGCCCCGGAACCTGCATGAACGTTCTTGTATATCTGAAAGACGTCACAGCCATCGACGGGGCAATGGAGTGTCTTCCATGGAGGGAGTCGCTTCAGGTTTTTAGCGAAGAATTTTCGCTAATGCAGACCGAAGAGGGAGTGAACTCGGGGGTAGTCCCTCGCGATGCGTATAGAGAGGCGTTGTGTAATTTCTACGCGAGCCAGATTAGCGAGAAGCATTCCCAAAAAGTCGTACAGCCAACAGGGCCTGCGGGTACCGTCCTTGGA
>JBHIXQ010000060.1:0-5028 GCA_041984705.1 Leptonemataceae bacterium
GGTCAGCAGAAGGGATGGCACACTTACAGGTTCTTTCATGACCCGAGTGATCCTCGAGTTTCGTTGCGTGCCGGCTTTCCATGGAATAGTGGGAAGTCGCAGATGCATAAACCAATAGGGCTGGACCGTGTCTGGTGAACAATCAATTAAGGGCATGGCCGGAGCATGGAAGGTCTTTGCCGATCGCGGAGGCACATTTACCGATATCGTGGCACTTGCACCGGATAATACGGTGCATACTCATAAGCTACTTTCGGTTTCCAATCAATATGAGGACCCGGTGCAGGCTGGAATCCAGCAGCTTCTTTCCCGGCTGCAAAGTCAGTATCCAGGGGCAGGCATGGAATCCCTGGACGAAATCCGGGTAGGGACCACCATCGGAACCAATGCCGTGCTCGAGCATAAAACTGCACGGGTGGGATTGCTGATTACATCCGGGTTCAGGGATTTGCTTCGCATTGGCTTTCAGGCCCGGCCGGATATCTTTGCCCTGAATATCGTTCTACCGGACCCTCTTTACGTTTGCTCCATAGAAATTAATGAACGGGTGAATTCCAGTGGTCGGATCCTGAAGCCCCTGGACGCGGAATCTCTCGCTGCTGCAACCCGCGAACTGATGGCGGCAAAGGTGGATTGCGTGGCCATTCTGTTTTTGCATTCTACTCGCAATTCATCCCACGAAACGCAGGCGATGAAGTTAGTGCAGGAACAAACAGGCCTGCCCGTATATGCTTCTCATATGTCCAGTCCTCTGTCCGGGGCGGTGTCCAGAGGTGACACTACATTGGTAGACGCGGCACTGGGACCTTTGATTCAAAGTTACGCCTCCCGGGTTGAATCCATTAGTTCAGCACCGGTGTATTTTATGGGCTCTGCCGGTGCACTGTTTCCTGCCCGGGAATTCTCCGGCAAAGATAGCCTGCTTTCCGGTCCGGCCGGAGGAGTAAATGCCGTGGCTGCTATGTGCCGGGAATACAGTATTGATCGCGCTGTGGGTTTTGATATGGGAGGAACTTCCACCGATGTTTTCTGCTATGATGGTCATCTTCAGAGACAGGATACCTGCGAAGTTGGTGGATATCGCATACAGGCTCCGCATCTAAGGATTCATACAATCGCTTCCGGCGGAGGTTCCATTCTTCAAAGAGATGGACTTCGACTGCTGGTTGGCCCTGAATCTGCGGGAGCGCAACCCGGTCCTGCATTGTACGGGCTGGATGGACCGGCCACCATTACAGATGCAAATGTAATTCTGGGTCGAGTTCGTGCAGAACGATTGCCTTCCATCTTCGGCCCCGGGCGAAATGCACCGGCTAATCCGGATTTGTCCAGTGCAGCTCTCAATTTGCTGAAAGATTCTGAGGCTTCCGAGTCCAAACTGGAGGAACTGGCCCAGGGATATATCTCCATCGCCTGCGAACAGATGGCAGGAGCCGTGCGAAAGATCACCATCGAGCAGGGTAGAGATCCTGCCCATTTTACTATGGTGAGCTTTGGTGGTGCCGGTGGTCAGGTTGCCTGCGAAGTGGCCAGAAGAGCAGGAATCAAGAGGATCCTATTCCCTGCTCTGGCAGGTCTCTTTTCAGCGGCAGGCATTGGAAGGACCAATCACAGTTCACTGTTTACCATTCCATCCGGTCTCCCATTAGAAGCAGGTCTGCAGCATTCGAAATCTCAATGTAGCAAAGTTCTGGAATCCAACCCGGAAAGCATTCATCTGGAGTTTCGAGTACTACCGGAAGGAAGCGATTTCTATGTTTCTTTGATCTATGAGAGCTGGCCGGATTATTCAAGAATTCAAACCGATTTCAATAAGAGATTTCAGGAGCTCTATGGATATCAGCCTGCCGCCGGAATTCTGTCTTCTGTTCTGGTTGAACAAATCAAGGGTGGCTCCGCCGACCTGAGATTGCCAGTAGGTCCAGGAGTTTCCCCGGATGCATCGTCAGCTGAACACATCCGGGTTTATGATCAGAAGTGGCTCAGAGCCCGACATTTCCACCGAGATTTCCTTCAGGTCGGAAGCCCTCTGAAGGGTCCTGCCATCATAAGTTCCGATACAGACACAGTCTACATCGCGCCTGACTGGGAGGGCGTGGTTACAGACTCCGGGGATCTGGACATTCACTGGAGCCCAGATGCAATGATGGATGGCGCGAGCCAAGAAAGATCCCTGGAAATATCTGCGGAGATCCATCAGCGGAAGCTTGAATCCATCGCTATCGAGATGGGCACCGTTCTGCAGAGAACAGCCCGCAGCGTAAATATCAAAGAGCGCCTGGACTTTTCCTGTGCCATTTTCGACGCAGAAGGAAGAATCCTGGTCAGCGCACCCCATATTCCGGTGCATCTGGGTTCCATGCAGGACAGTGTTCAGGCGGTGCTACCTCTGCTGGAATCCGGAGGCCATGGTTCCCGAGATAGTGAGACCCGGCAACAGGTCAGTTCTCGCAATCAAGAAGAAAACAGTCTTAGAATCAAGACGGAAGAGGAGATCAGGCGGAGAAAGGAGGGCGAAAACGAAGAGCGGTTCGAGAGCGATACCGAGGCATTCAATGCGGCAAAGGAATTCTATTTGATCAATGATCCCTACGGCGGGGGAACCCATCTGCCCGACGTTACCGTGGTCTGGCCAGTTTATCTTGCTGGAGCGGTAGGCACGGAGGCATCAGATGAGCGAAAGCCGCCCGATTATTTCGTGGCTGCCAGGGGACATCATGCAGACATCGGCGGGATTTCCCCTGGATCCATGCCCGCACGATCCAGTTCCATTCACGAGGAAGGCATTTTGATTCCGGCCACTGGTTTTGACCGAAGCGCTCTTATTCCTGGTGGCCCTGTGGAGGAGCTCTTTCGCCAGGGCGGAGCCCGGGCTCCAGAAACGAATCGCGCCGACATCGCAGCCCAGGTGGCCGCCTGTGTTCGAGGCATGGAAATGCTGAAAGCTATGCAAGGAACCGGAGCCAGGGAAAAGGAATCCTATTTGAGAAAGGCTGCTCGCGCCTCTGTACAGGACAGTCTTCAGCAACTCCTGGCCAATGGAAAGTGCCGCTCCCGACTGGAACTGGATCCAAAAGAGAGCACCCATCACTCCCCGGAAGGAACGTCCGGGGAGGACACATATTCTGTAGATTCTCCGGTGGAATCCAGGAACGCTCACATTGAACTCAGCCTTGAGATGAGAGATTCCCGGTTTCTTTTTGATTTTTCCGGGAGTTCATTGGCTCCCGTTGCCAATTTCCAGACACCTGCTCCGGTGGTGCGGTCTGCTGTGCTTTACTGTCTGTATCTCATTTCCAGACGATCCATCCCATTAAATGCAGGTGCCCTGGAGGATATTGATATAGAGCTGGGAAATACATTTCTTCAGGCCGTTTACCCTATGCCCGTGGTTGCAGGAAACGTGGAGACATCTCAGGTGCTGGTAGATGCTATCCTGATGGCGGCGGGTGCTCTCAGCCCGGGTCCCGGAACCATGAACAATCTCAGCTTTGGAAACGAACGTTACCAGTATTACGAAACCATTGGTGGAGGCTCCGGAGCAGGACCTGGCTTCGCTGGAACATCCGCTGTACAATGCCACATGACAAATTCCAGGATTACTGATCCAGAGGTTCTGGAAAGTCGATTCCCGGTGATCCTGGAGGAGTTCAGTATTCGTACCGGAAGTGGTGGCGCCGGACAGTTTTGTGGAGGCGATGGAATTATTCGACAGATTCGATTCCTGGAGGAAATGACTGTAAGTGTGCTTTCAAACCGGCGAAGAAGTTCGACACCGGGGCTGGAAGGAGGACAGCCCGGAAGTCCAGGGCGAAACCTTGTGATTTCGCAAAACCAGATCAGGGAGCTGGACTATTGTTATAGCCTGGAGTTGAATTCCGGGGATTCTATTCGAATCGAAACGCCAGGCGGATCTGGCTATGGAAAGCCTGAATAGCTAAAGACAAGTGCGGTCGTAAGAGTTGCAGAACAGCCTCGAAAGCGAGGCAGAATTCGGAACAAATTTCAGAAAAGCGAACAGGGTTCCAGGGTGTTTGCAGTAATTGCTGTTAATGCTGACGCCGGCCGCTTGCTTCTATGTGCAGCGAACGGTGTTGACGCTGGCTCCTATTCCGCGGAGCAGTCCTTGATCATCGTTTCCACATTCGTTTTAGCCAGGCTTTCATGTTGAATATAGCTTACTGGTAGTCCAATGACAGGAATGGCCAGAGCCTCCGGAAAAACGAAGTACAACAGAATACCTGTACTCGAAAGCACTATGTTCGTGCTTTGATACTGATTGGATAGGTCCTCATATCTCTGAAGTGAGTAATCGTAGGCTTTCTGGCAGGTTGCGCTCTGACGGGGCATGGAGGCCGGCGGCGCCGTCAGGCAACCGGTAAGATTCAGCAGTATTGAGAACACGGAAGTATGGAGAGCGGCTCTAATGACTGAGTAAGCTTTGGCGCTTTTTTTTCCCGGGCTATTCATTTCTTTGGCCAGATTCGAACTATGTTCGTATGGCACAGAGCCCAGGCAGGGGAAAGCAAAAAAGAACGGAATTTGCATAAGCAGGAGAAGCGCGCTTCATTCATCAGATCTGACCCTTCGAGCACTCTTTCTGAAGCGCATTCATGTTTTCTTCTGTCTGCCCTTCAAAGTAGTAATAGCTCGCCGGGATTCCGATGGCAGGGATGGCCAGCCCTTCAATGAATCCGAACCAGATTACGGCACCGGAATAGGAGATCACCCCATTGGAAAAGTGGTAGCTATCGGCAATCTCCTTCTGCCTGCGCCTGGCCTCATAATAATTCTCCATACACTGAGTGGATTCATTGGGTGCCTTTTCTGGCAAAGTGGACAGGCAGCCAGGGCTGAATCCCAGAGCAGCGATGCAAAGGGCTTTCTTCCAGTGGAACACTCAGGAATGGACGAGTCTTCGAAGTTACAGGTTCATCCGCTTTTCAGAGGATAATCTGGAAAGCGGAAAGGCGCCTCCGGGGAGACGCCTTCTTGCTAAAAATTTGCCAGGATCCATCCTGATCTACA
>JBHIXQ010000060.1:5038-9656 GCA_041984705.1 Leptonemataceae bacterium
AAGTTGATAAAGCGCTTTTAACTTCTAAAGATAAGTTTTCAACACGATTGGCCATTTATTCTTTAAGGTGTTTAAGGCAAATATCAAGGGAAAAAGATTTAACTCTAGAAGAAATACCTGCTGAAC
This sequence comes from Leptonemataceae bacterium, assembly GCA_041984705.1. Classification (GTDB taxonomy): domain Bacteria; phylum Spirochaetota; class Leptospiria; order Leptospirales; family Leptonemataceae; genus UBA3465. Next base: position 5,165 of record JBHIXQ010000060.1, read on the forward strand.
AAGTGAAGATCAACTTAGGTAAGCAATCATCAATTCTGTTAGCAAGTTCTTTAGAAGCAAATCCACCTGAGATGGGACCGGTGCCGCCTTTCATGGAAGCAGCTACCAGTTCAGCAATATCCAGTACCTTCACATCCTGCAGTTCGGTGTTCTTCACACCGTCTGAGATCATGATCATGCAGAACGGACAGGCCGTAGCGATGGTATCAGCTCCTGTATCGATGAGCTGTTGAGTTCGCTTGTTGTTGACTCGCTCATACTGCTCTTCCATCCACATTTGAGCTCCACCGGCGCCGCAGCACAGGGAAGTCTTGTGGTGATCGGAAGCCTCAGCGATGTCCATACCCAGAGCAGCGCGAATGGTATTTCTGGGCTGCTCGTAAACATCGTTATATCGACCCAGGTAGCAGGAATCGTGGTAAGTTCCACGACGATTCTGCATCTCTTCTACTGCTTTTTCATCCATTTCGATCTTGCCATCGTTGATCAGATCTTCGATGAAATCAGAGTGGTGTTGAACATCGAAATTACCGCCAAACTGCGGATATTCATTCTTCAACGTATTGAAGCAGTGAGGACAGGCTGTTACGATTTTCTTAACATTGTATCGATTTAGAGTCTCCACGTTGGTCTGAGCTAGCATCTGATAGAGATACTCATTTCCACCTCGACGAGCACTATCACCGGTACATCCTTCTTCCGTTCCCAGGATACCAAAGTTTACATTGGCAGCCTGCATTACCTTAACGAAGGAACGAGCGATACTCTTGTTGCGATCGTCGAAGGAAGCGGCGCAACCGGTCCAGTACAGAACATCCACATTAGGATCTTCTTCCAGGGTTTTTACTCCAAGGCCATCGGCCCAGTCCGCTCGAGTGTGAGCTCCTACACCCCAGGGGTTGGAGTTATTCTCCATATTTACAAATGCATTCTGAAGTTCCTGAGGCATGCGGCTTTCGGCCAGCACCAGATTTCTTCGCATTTCGAGTATAGCTTCCAGCTGGTTGTTGCCCACAGGGCAGGCCTCTACGCAGGCGGCGCAGGAAGTACAGGCCCATAGTTCTTCGTCGGTGATGTAGGGATCGCCAATTACAGGAGAGGGAGCCGGGCCTTCCTCTGCGTTGTGGTTCATGATTGTGCTGGAATGCTCAAGCATTGCATGCTTCACATCCACCATAATCTTTTTAGGATCCAGTGGCTTTCCGGTTCGGTTGGCCGGGCATTCCACGGTGCAACGGCCGCATTCAATACAGGAAAGGCCATCCACCATGCTGGTCCAGGGCAGTTCGGTTACGTTTCCCGCGCCCCATACAGCGGTTTCGCTTTCCAGATCAATGTAGTTCATGGTTCCTACAGGCTGATCTTTGATCATAAAGAAGTTGATAGGAGCAAAGATCAAGTGCCCGTGCTTGGAGTTGGGAACGTAGATCATGAAGATATATACCGTCATGATATGAACCCACCAGGAGAAGTTCCTTACTGCTTCAGCTTCCACAGTGGAATCCATTCCCAGCAGACCCAGAAGCTTGAGCACAACGTTGTTCACCCAGCTAGCATGAGCGCCCGCATTCAGGCTTACCTGAGCGGCGGAGCCAATGAGTGTGGAAACCATCAGGGTTCCAATCATTAGAATTACGATGGCCGATTGAGCGGATGGAATATCCAGACCTTTGGCCCGGCGAATCCAGCGACGATAGGCGAAATATCCCAGACCGGTGAGCACCAGCAAAGAAAAGTTCTGAACCACGGCTTCGTAGATGAACGCACCAGAACCAATGATGATTGCGAAGCCTGCGCCGAATTCGGCCAGAAGCAGAAGCAGGAAGGCCCATTGAGCGCCTGCACTCTTCTGCGCTGAAAAACCTTTTCCGATCTTGAGATTGAAGTAGGCCACGAAGGTCAGGGCCATCAGTGCAATTACACCGGCCACAGCCAGCAATGCCTGACCTTCCGTGAGATTCAGTCCCAGATAGGTGAATTCAGGAATCCAGAATTCATATGGGTTCATGCCTGCTGCTTTAAAAAAGCTCCAGCCATTTCCGGCCACCATCTGGCTGGTTGTGTGAACTCCATAGATCACAAAGCCATAGAAGATAAACGCATGCATTAGCCCACGCATGGGATGCTTGAAGAGTTTCTTCTGAAATAGAACGTTTAGTAGGAATGAGCGGAGCCTGGCCTCAATAGGCGCAAGGTTGTCCACTTTCTGACCTCTGGATGCCAGCTTTAGCCGGTAATATACGGCATATACAAAGGCAGCATTGGCCAGAGTGAAAACAGTGATATGAAAAATGTGGGTTAGTATGTCCCCGGTGGAAAGCATGCAAAAACTCCCGATTGCAGATGTTTGAATGTCTGGTAGTGACAGGGAATTTGAGTACAGGCCGGAAGTCCAGAAAAAAGCTGTGCAATGTGCCCCGATTTGGAAAATTGAGGCATGCAGCTTTTCGCCAACGACACAACGGATTCCATCCTGAAGAAGGCTCTGGGCGGCAATCGAATTACTCCAGAAGAAGCCCTGGAACTCTATGAGAACGGAGACTATCTGAAAATACAGGCCGTGGCCAGGGAGCTAAGGAACCGAAAGGTATCACCCGCCATAGCCAGCTACACTGCCTTTCGCGTAGTGAACTATACGAATTATTGCAATGTTGAATGCAGTTTCTGCAGTTTCATGGATGAAATCGGCAACGGTAAGGGTTATGTACTCTCCAAAGAAGAAGTTCTCCAGAAAATGGAAGAAGCGGTGGCCCAGGGAGCCGACCAGATGTTTCTGCAGGGAGGGGTTTACCCGGAATTATCCTTTGATTATTACCTGGATTTGATGCGTTATGTAAAAGAGAAGCTGGGTTCCCACATTCACATCCGGGCTTTTTCGCCGGTAGAACTGCGTAGCATGGCAGAGATTACCGGACGATCTCTGGCAGAGACACTCCGGGAGCTCAAGGATGCCGGACTGGATTCGGTTCCAGGGGCTGGTGCAGAGATTCTTACAGAAAGGATGCGTAAGATTCTTAGCCCCAAGAAAGCCACCACCGAACAATGGGTGGAGGTTATGGAAACCTGCCATAATGAAGGCCTACCAGGTAGCGCCAATGTAGTATTTGGTTCGGAGGAAACCGCCAGCGAAGTGGTGGAACATCTGGATGTAATTCGCAAACTGCAGGATCGAACAGGGGGCTTCAGAAGCTTCATTCCCTGGACATTCCAGAAGCAGACCAAGAAATTCTATGTACGGCCGGTACCTGCTCAGGAATACCTGAAAGTGCTGGGACTATGCCGCATCTTTCTGGACAATATCGATCATATGGAAACCAGTCTGAGGGTGCTGGGACAGGGCGTAGGGCAACTGGCTCTGCATTCCGGTGCCGATGATATCTCCTCGATAGTCATTGAAGAAAACGTACTTCGAAGCTACGGGATCAAATCAGAGGAAAAGGCCCGGAAGTTCCTCCAGGAATCTGGATTCATCCCGGTACGCAGGGATCTACTCTACAACTACCGAGACATGCCGGACCAACGACAATCGGCCTGAGTTCTTTTTTTTGTCCAGGGAAGGGGACGCAGAAATAGTGTTTGCCAATGGGGCAGTGCACTGTACGCTCCTGTCCTGGTCTGGACCGGAGTTCGCGCACCCCTCCTTAACGGAGATCATGCCCGAAAATCAGGTTCGACACGAAGGTTGCGCTTGCAGCCTGTCAAAAAAAGAATCTTAGCTGCTGAGAGGAAGATCCGTAGTGGAATCCAGGGGAGATGTTCCCTTCCATAGAACTCTTCGATTTAAACTGCTGCTGGCCATCGTTGGCAGCCTGGGCATATTGTCTCTCTTTCTGATCCAGTACGGTTACAGCGTGGCCAGGGATGCTCTGGTAGAAGGAACCATCGAAGATCTCAAACAAAGCACTCAGCTCGCGACAAATGAACTTCAATCCACACTGGATTTTTACGACCGTGGAATCCTGGATCGCCCGGAAGCACTGGAAATCATAGACCGAAACCTGGCCGGTGAAATCAGGCAAATCCGAATTCGCCTGGATTTAGATGAACTGGATCAGGTGCCGGGCTTATTTCCGGAAATCTTTCGCAGAGGTGAGCTGGATTGGATCGATCCTGTGATTCAGGATATGGACAATGCCAGCGAATTTCCTGGAATCAACGAGGAACTGGATCATGGCAGCCCGGCCGTGCCCTTTCTTTACAGGGATGACCAGATCGGATGGTTACTCAATCTGGATGGCCAGGCTGGACTTCTGATTACCGATCCTGAATTGAACATTCGACTTTTTAGAATCTATCTTCAGGCCAGCCGGGAAAAGAGATCCAGGATGGAGCGGATCCTGGATCTTCGCATAATGCGTGACCCGGCAACCGTCACCGTTCAGGCGGCGGGGGACGGATATGTTTATGTGCTCACTCAGTATACTCCTGGCTGGCTGCTTCCTGGCACCAGCTATCCGGAGGATTACAGCAGACAGGCGATAAAGGATCGTAT
>JBHIXQ010000061.1:0-5378 GCA_041984705.1 Leptonemataceae bacterium
TGGACGAATATAACGATAACATGCGCCTGTACGAGACGTTTGGGGATGCGGAAGCCAGGATCACTGGAAACGTCCAGAGCATGTACAATCTGAGGCGATCCGAAAGAGGCAGGATTGAGAATATCTATGATTCTGCAGGCCTGGTTGGGCGCCAGAATTCAGTGGAAATGGCTTCCCGATAGACATAATCAGAGGCCAAAACGGAAAAAAATCCAGTGTTTGACGGTGAAAATTGGAAATCTATGGTGGAAAAAAGGCTCGTGAAAAAGAAAAATCGTTTAGAAAATCCCATAAACGGCCGATATAATTCCCAGAGGTAACTGGAATGGTAGTTGATAAAATTGGCGGCGTTGGCCCGGGCTACGGTCCAAAGAAATCGGAACCTCAGGTTCGCAACGAGGCTCCGGCCAAGTCCGGAGATAAAGTAACCATCTCCGAGGAAGCGTCTCGCGCTGCCAGTGTAGCGAGAATCCAAAAGCTGGCTCATACAGAGGAAACCTCTCGAAGCCAGAGACTGGACGAAATTCGGGAAAAACTGGCCCGCGGTGATTACAACGAAATCACCGATGAAGTGGCTCAGAGCATTGCAGATCGCATTGCTGATTCATTCCTGGGATAATTAATCCCGATTCCTGCGGAGCATCCGCTACACAGGGGTCGCATGAGCGGCCCCTTTTTCGTTTTAGAGGTTTAGACCTCTTCGGAAGGAGCCAACCAGACGGTCCTTCCCTTTCGGGCATTGCAGTCCCAGTAGAACACGGCAGCCTGTCCGGCTGCACCAGCCACGCTACTCACAAAGGCCAATTGATATTTTAGAGGACCGGTTTCCAGAGCCACCGCAAAGGAAGGCTCCTGATGGGAACGATCTTCATTTCTTCCCAATGCAGGATAGCAGCTCAATCCTGCTTGCTGCAGGGTTTGAAGCATTCTCTGGTTCGAAAGCTCATTTTCTTCTTTTGCGGGTCGGCGATGACCGGGGTTGTAGGCAGTAATTATTATCCAATCGTTTTCGGGAAGAGGTCCGGAAATCAGCCCATCGGCCGTCAGGATAGTGGTGTCTTTGCCCGGGACATGGATCTCGAACACAGCCTTTCCAAACTCGGGAAATCTTTTGCGTTGACGCTTCTCGAATTCAGACCAATCTTTCATGCCCGGCTCCAAAAAAACCAGAAAGAGCCCGTCAACCTGACATCGGCACTAACAGGGATCCCCTGGGTTCAAACTATCGAATAGGTCCTGGCGGAACGATTCGTGTCTGACAATACCGCCGGACCGATTCCGGTCTAGCGATACCGTTCTACTTCGGTGCCAATCCGATCAATAATCTCAAAATAGCTCTTCTGCACCGGACTCTCTTCCAGGATGGAGTAAGGAGTTCCATCCTCACCGGATTCCATGATTTCGGTCATCAGCGGAAGATCTCCAAGGAAAGGCACTTTGTACTTCGCGGCAAAGGCAGGCCCTCCATTTTTGGAGAATATATGGCTGGATTTGCCGCAATGAGGACAGACGAATTCGCTCATGTTTTCGATGATTCCCAGAATCGGAATCTTCACTTCCTGAAACATGGCCACAGCTCTTGTAGCATCTTGAATGGCTACATTCTGAGGCGTAGTAACGATGATGGCGCCGTCCAGGTCCACCAGCTGCGCAAGAGATAGCTGCACATCGCCGGTTCCTGGAGGCAGATCAATCAGCAGATAGTCCAGCTCGCCCCAGATGATTTCATATAGAAACTGCTCTACAGCTTTTCCCAGCATGGGACCTCGCCAGATCACTGCCTGGTCCGGATTAAGCAGAAATGAAAATGAGATTACCTTCACTCCATGGGCCTGAGGAGGCTCTACCTTGCGCTTTCCATCGCCGAAAAGAGGCTGCTTTCCGGACAGGCCAAACAATTTGCCAATGGATGGTCCGTAGATATCTGCATCCAGAAGACCTACTTTCAGGCCCTTTTTGGCCATGGCTGCGGCCAGGTTTGCGCTGACTGTGGATTTCCCTACTCCACCTTTTCCGGAACCGATGGCGATGATATTTTTTACACCGCGAATTCGGTTTCCGATTTCTTCAGGTTTCAGGGTCTCATCTACGGTGAAGCGGATCTTTACCTTTTTTGGGATTTCGAGCTTGGTCAAAAAGCCTCGAATCTGGGCTTCCAGAGCAATCTGGGTCTTTCTATCTGGATCCGGGGACTTAAGATTCAGACGAATGGCATCATCCTCCTCCGTTACCGTATCCAGCATGCCAATCTCTGCCAGTGACATTTTATAAGCGGGATGTTCAATCTTTCCCAGCGCTTCTTGAATCTGGGTTTCTATCTTCTTCAGGTCCATTTATGATCCTTAACTAAATAACTTTTTCAGGGATTACGGGACGGATAGTCCGCCAGCCCATGCTTTCGCAGATGGGCAGCCTCCCGGAAAACTACCAATGTAAAGCTACTGAGACCATCCTTTTGAGTCCAATTATGTGGGCCAGCCTTTTGATTTTTCTCAATTGACCGACATTCGTAGTCCGCCATCCCGGTAAGTATGGACTTTAATGTGGGCGATAACATTCGCAGCACCGATGCATCCTGGACATTCGGTGGCGATGTTCCCCGTACCTTCGATTCCCACGTAGGACGCTCTGTGCCACTCTATCAGGAAGGGCATAATCTAATCACTGCTGTTTCAGACTATTTTCTGGCGGATGGCTCGGTAGTTTACGATCTGGGCGCCAGTACAGGTAGCCTGCTTTCCAAGCTTGCCGAACGCCATAAAGGAAAAACAAACCTGAGGCTCATTGGCATCGACCGAGAAGAAGCCATGGTACAGGAAGCGCGCCAGAGAACGGCAGATGAGCCCAGGATTGAGATGCAGTGCCAGGAGCTCATGGATCTGGAAATGGAAAGCTGCGATCTGGTGATATCGTATTATACAATGCAGTTTGTACGTCCCGCTCATCGTCAGGAAATCTTCAATCGTATTTATGAATCCATGAACTGGGGCGGAGCCCTGTTGATGTTTGAAAAAACCAGAGGGCCGGATGCCAGATTTCAGGATATTCTTACCGGCCTGTACAACGATTTCAAACTGGAGAGAGGCTTCAATCCAGAGGAGATTATTGGTAAATCCAAAAGTCTGAAAGGAGTGCTGGAGCCTTTCTCAACTCAGGGCAACATGGATATGCTGGCCCGGTCAGGCTTCAAAGATATGATGGTCATAATGAAGTATATCTGCTTCGAAGGCTTTGTAGCCATCAAATAGATACCCAACGGCCGCCTGTGGGCGGAAACAGGACAACTCAATGAAAGCATTTATGGTATCCATCGGTAATTTCTTCTTCAAATGGAGAGACACCGTTCTCACTCTTATCCTCATCGCAGCTCTGGTTCTGGTGGCCTATCCCGGCCAGGATCTGCCTCCCATCCCTGCATTGCAGCAATGGAAAATCTCGCTGAGCCAGGAAATCATTGTCTCCGTAATAGGTCTCCTGATCGTCATCGCAGGCCAGATTGTGCGAGGAATTACTATTGGATGGGCCTACATCAAACGAGGAGGATTGAACAAGAAGATATACGCAGAAACCCTGGTTCGCAGAGGAATGTTTGCTCATAGTCGAAACCCACTTTATCTGGGAAATCTGCTTATTGCCACCGGCGCCCTGGTCTCTGTAAATCAGTTCTGGTACTGGATCGCTGTTCTGCCTCTGGTGTACTTTCTTTATTACTGCATCATTTTCGCAGAAGAAAAGTTTCTTCGAGGGAAGTTTGGCGCCGAATACGATAAATACGAAAAAGAAGTGAACCGTCTAATGCTGGGTAATCTCAAGGACTGGTCCCAATCCACCGAGGGAATGACCTTTACCTGGAAGCGATTGATCAACAAAGAACACGGCTCCTTCGTAGTAATCTTCACTGCACTGGCTCTGTATAATCTTTTGAAGTTTCATTTTCGTCATGACCTGGGCTGGACCGATCCGGGAGCCATTGCGCTTTATGCAATCATGGGCATTCTACTTTCATTCCAGGTTGTGAGTGCAACCATGACGAGAATGCATAAACTGGAGTGGGATCCGGCACGGCCATAATCCCTCCCACTTCTTGCATGGCCCGGAGAGCTAGCATATGGAATATATAGAAACCGATTCCACAATCCAGAACAGAGCGTTAAAATCGCTCTTTCGAACTACGATTATTGCAGGAGTAGTCTTTTCGCTTCTGGGTATTTTGAACCTTCTGGGATGGCTGGCAAGACCGGAGCAATCTCCGTACGGCTGGCTTACCATGATCTATTTGCTGGTACCTGGTGCTTCGCTAATCTGGGCCTATTTTAACAGGACCAGGCGTTCCCGAATAGCCCATCTGATTATTCGTATTTCCGGTATCTGGATTGCCACTTCGCTCTTTACCTTTCCGTCTACATTGTCTCAAAGCCCGGTGGCTGGACTGCTGATTGTAGGGGTATTCACCCTGGGACTTGCACTGTTCTTTTCCAGTATTCGCTTCAAATCAGAAGCCGGACCGGAAGAAGAGGCCAACCAGAACCCACAATCGGATTCTTGAATCAAAAACAGGATGCTCCTCAGGCAGTGCTCCTGAAGCAGTGACCCGGCGTTGAAAACTCCACCGCCGTAGCCCGCTCGGACCATGGATTGACATCGTCCAAATTATCAGATATACGGAATCATTAAGAGGCCGAGACGGTAATTCAAGGCCCAAAACGGTGTTTAAAGGGATTCTTTTTGCAGATCCTGGGAGCGATACACCACCGGTGCATCTCCCCAGAGTCTTTCCAGATTGTAGAATGAGCGCTGGTCGGGCATAAAAAGATGCAGGATCACATCTCCAAAATCTTGAATCACCCAGCCGGATTCAATGTCATCTGCTTTAAGTCCCCTGGTCACAAGCCTGTGCCCCAGACGTTTTTGAATCTCCCGGGCCAGGGTCTTTAACTGCACGCTGGAGTTTGCACTGGCGATTACAAAGATACAGAAATAGGGATTCACCTTTTCCAGATTGATGGCAAGAATTCGGCCCGCAGACTTCTCTTCCAGGATATCCACCACTTCCATGGCCAGCTCATAGGCCTCTGGATCCACGCCAGGTACTTCTCTGGATGCGGCAGCAGCCTTCTGTTTCTTACGCGTACTGGACGGTTCGGATTGCTGATCCCTTGTTTCCGAAGTTTCCGGCGCATGAAGCTTTTCCAATAATTCCTGTGCATCCTTCTGGTCCTGAGAAGCACTTTCCTCCTTCTGTGTATCCCGTTTCCATGGGAGGGGTTGCTTCAGGTCCTGGTTGCTTTTCTCGAGTCCCGACAATTCCCTGCGCAAACTATCGAATTCTTTACGGAGTTTATCCTGTTGTTCCGCGGAGAAATTTTCCATCATGTTCT